>NC_003106.2:600000-900000 GCF_000011205.1 Sulfurisphaera tokodaii str. 7 | reverse complement strand
GGCGTTTTATACTTTTGTGAAAAGTAAGGACCTAAAAACATCATAGTAAGGACCTAAAAACATCATATAATTACCTTCTGGACCAACATGATTGTAGACAACATCTAGAATTACTGCCAGACCTCTCTGATGAGCCTCATCAATAAATTTCATAAAGGCATAAGGACCGCCATAAGTATTTTGAACCGCATAAAGATAAACACCATCATAGCCCCAATCCTTTTTGCCTGGAAATTGATGAACTGGCATAATTTCAATTGCAGTAACACCCAGGTTAACCAAATAATCAAGCTTCTCAACAGCTGAATAAAAGGTGCCTTCTTGAGTAAAAGTACCTATATGAAGCTCATAGATTATTAAATCCTCTGGCTTTATCTTAACTTCCCTACTCTTCCATTCATATTTGAGAGAAATCAACTGTGATCTACCATGAACACCATCTGGCTGATATCTACTTGCTGGATCTGGAATTTCACCTTTATCGATTATAAAAGAGTACTTATCCCCCTCCTTAGCATTCACTGTAATTCTGAAGTAACCCTTTTCATCCTTCTCCATGTCATACTTCTCTTCATTAAGTCTTAAAGTTGCTTTTTTCTGATAAGGAGCCCATAAAATAAACTCAACCTCATTTTCACTTAGAAAACTAGGTCCGAACATAAAAGAAAGTATGAAACATAATATAAAACTCTAGATATGAAAGAGGAGCGAAAATCCACGCTGAAATGACTTGAGATAGTGTATGTGCTTTCATTTTATATCTAACATAAGAGATTAAAATTCCAAAAAGATATAGAAAAATAAAAGGAAAACCTAATACAAAGACCAATAAGGATATACTGCCAACTGTGGTACTTACATGCACACTTATCTTAAATTTTAGAGTTACCATTAAGATTATTAGTGTATTTATTATATAAATTAAGAGAACATTAAACATAAAGTAATCATGCATTAAAAACAGTAAACCAATAACGTAAGAAACTAAGGCTAAAATCATTGGAATAATTCTTTCATTTCTTTTACTAACATAAATATCACTAACAAACCTCAGCTCTTTCATTATAAATACTATCAAGAAAGGTAACAGAGAATAAAAAACAGTAACAATAAGTAGAGGAATAGGTCCTAGGTTAAGATATAGAATAACAGATAGAAAAGCTACAAAGGTAACTACAGAGGGGTGAAATATAGCAGATACTACATCACATTTCATATAAAAATGCCTCAACCAAACTAATAAAATAGGGATAATTATATTCTTTTTTCATATTAACTATTTTGATCTTCTCTTCACCATAAGCTTTTTCTCTTTTTATAACAGAATACATTTGACCATTCACACTTATATCAATATCACTAAAATACCTAAGGCATTCTAAAAGATACTCTATTGCCCCCTTGCCTCTTTCTTTATCTTTTAATAAAATGACCCTTATTTTTTGTCTAGCTGAGTTATAAACACCAGTATCGCCAGTAATAAGGATAACCTCTGGATAGTAAGACTTCAGTGTTAATGCCTCATTAATTAACCTAATATCTGAACCACTACCCTTTTCATTAGGAACCCATTTATGTATTCTTTTATAACTATCCATTCCAAGATTAGCTAAATATAATTTTACATCATTCTTTTGAGTAGTCTTTAACATATTATCTAACTCATGATAAGTTGAGGAAGAAGGCAATACTTTGCCCTTAGTTAACCACCCTACTCTATCACCCAAATTGATATAAACATTAGTATCAGCTAAGAATTTAGTATCCCTATCCATAGCCCATCTTTTAATCTCATCCTCTTGTTTAAACCTTAAAAAACCAGAACGTAAAAGGCAAGTTTCCATAGCACTTTTATCGTATAATGTTTCATCGATATCAACACCATTTTTACTTATAGTAATGCTGGTTGAAATATCACCCTTAACCTCAAGTTCAACCTTATCAGAAAGAAGTAAGTATAAATTTAATAGTGCCCTTAAACCATCAATAGTTATCTTAGCCTCTTTATCTCCAGTAACAGTCTTTGGAGGATCAAAATTAATAATTTCACCACTCCTTACATTATAAACTACTAAGTCATGAAAAGGCACATATCCAAAAACTCTGTAACCTTCGCTCTCCTCTTTTAAATACACGTACCTTATCTCTTGAGCACTAGAGTAAACATATGTAGTCAACGCCATATATTTTCTCCCAGGAGTAATGTCAATAATATCCATTTTAATACTGGAAAGCTTATCCTTCCACTCCTTTATACCTTCTCCCATAACCTCTACAGAAACACTTGAATTTATTCCAAACAGTTTAAGGATATCAGATATTTTAGTGTAATCCCTCTCCGGATTATCTTCTGAAAGAATTAATATTTTATCTGGCTTTATACCAGTAAATACTTCAGTTAAAATGGCATTAGTTGTTGTAACAAGCTTATTAGATCCCAAAGTTCCAAGAATCATGTATATAACATATGAAGGGAGGTATAAATATAATGAAATTTCAGTATGCAGATGATGTTAAAGAACTTGCAAAAATTGTTAATGAAAAATTTGAGTTAAAATTAAATTTAGAAAGAATTGCCTTTATAAGAAGTCAAGGGTCAAGAAGTAAAGCAATAGCGAGAACATTAATGCTTCCCTCACAATGGAGATTTATCTTATCGCCATCAATACTTTATATAGTGGAAGTAATCTCAGAAAAGTATGATAATTTGCCTTGTGAAGAAAAAGCTTACGTCATTCTCCACGAATTGACACACATACCAAACTCAATGAAAGGAGGACTAAGAAACCATAATCATCCCCATTTCAGAAAAATAAAGAAACCACCATATAAAGAACTTAAAGAAATATGCAAACATATTTAATTTCCCTTGAAGAAAAATAAAAACGATGGTAACGCTAGAAGAACTAAAAGCAGTCTTTAAGCCAAAATTAAAACCAATAATTTGGAGAGAAGATAGTTTAGATTTACTAGACCAATCAGCCTTGCCGTTTCAGACAACATACATTACAGTAAAAACACCAGAAGAAGTTGCAAAAGCAATAAAGCTAATGCAAGTGAGAGGAGCACCGGCAATAGGAATAACAGCAGGTTATGGTATGGTTTTAGCATTGATATCAACAAAACCAAATACATTAAATGAAGCAATAGAAGAACTAGTTAAAGCAAAACAAATAATGGATCAAGCAAGACCAACAGCAGTAAACCTTTCTTGGGCCACCTCAAGAATGCTTAACTTTGCAAAAAAGAAAATCGAAGAAGGGGAAGCAAAAAGTGTAAGCGAACTTATCCAATTAATGAAAGAAGAAGCAAACAGAATTTATGAGGAAGAACTTGAAGCAGAACTAAAAATAGGTATGTACGGATTAGAAAAAATTAGTGATGGGGATACGATACTAACCCAATGTAACGCTGGCGGATTAGCAACTGGAACAGGCTTAGGAACTGCACTAGCACCAGTAAAATTAGCCCACTACCTAGGAATGAAAGTCTCAGTAATAGCACCAGAAACCAGACCTTGGCTGCAAGGAAGTAGGCTAACAGTTTATGAGCTAATGGCAGAAGGAATACAAGTAACATTAATCACAGACACTGCAGTAGGATTAGTAATATATAAAAACATGGTAAATAGTGTGATGGTTGGTGCAGATAGGATATTAAAAGATGGGCATGTATTCAATAAAATTGGGACATTTAAAGAGGCTGTAATTTCCCACGAGTTAGGAATACCATTTTATGCTTTAGCACCATCATCATCCTTCGATTTAAAAAGCAAAGTAGATGAAATAAAGATAGAAGAGAGAGATCCAAATGAGGTTAGAACAATTAGAGGAATTCCTATAGTCCCAGAAAACGTAAAAGTATACAACCCAGTATTTGACGTCACACCACCAAAGTATATAACAGCACTAATAACTGAAAAAGGAGTAATTTACCCACCATTCGAAAAGAACATACCAAAAATAATAGGTCTATAAAAACTTATTTTGCTCCCATCTCTATTCTTTTTATGGTAAAATTAATAGCAACACTTGGTACTTCACCTGGAGGAATTTTCGAAACATACACAAATCTCATTAATGGCACATATGAAAGTGAAAACCCGACTAAAATTGAAATTCAAGATGTTTACATAATCAGAACGAAAGACAAAGAAGTAGAGTTAGCATGGAAATTAGTTAAAGCACTATTCATTTGTATGAGAGTACCAGCACAAATAGCTGATATACCCATATCTATAAATGACATAACGAGTAAAGAGGATTATGAAATTTTTAAGAAAGAAATCTTTCAAAGAATAAGTAAAGGAGACTTCATTGACTTTACTGGGGGAAGAAAAGCAATGTCAGTAGCTGCGGCAATAGGGGCAGTAAAAAAGCAAGCCTATTTAGTCACTACAATAATACCGCAACAAGAATATAATAGAATACAACAACAGATTAAAGAATTAAAGAATAGAGAAAAAGAAATTGATGAAGCAATATACACGGGATCTTGTGAAAAGATAGGAGAAGATTTGAAAAAACTAATAATACATGGAGCTAAAACAATTTTGTTAACCTAAAGGTACTGGAGCTACTTTTATAGAAATCTTATCTTTACCTCTTAAAATCTTCATTTCAATTTCCTCTAATCCTGTCTCATCTATACTAGCAACCAAATCTAGTTGAGACTCAATCTTCTTACCATTAACCTCAGTGATTATATCACCTCTTCTAATTCCAGCCTCGTAGGCTGGACTATCCTCATCAACAGCAACAACTAAAACACCGGAATCCGAAGACAAATTAAAATAAGTACTTATAGCCTTGTTCAATTTAATGACTCGGATCCCCAAATAAGGTCTAACATATTTACCATTATTTCTTTCCACATTCTTCAGAAAACTAAGAACAAGCTTTGAAGGAATAGCAAACCCTATTCCTTGAGCATAAGGAATCATAGCAGTAACAACACCAACAACCTCTCCCTTAGTATTTATTAGAGGACCACCACTATTCCCTGGATTAACAGCAGCATCGGTTTGCAAGACATAGAGCGGATTACCTAGAGGAGATTGTATAGTCCTATCTACGCTACTTATTATTCCCAAGGTTACACTATCTAAACCTAATGGACTACCAATAGCTAAAACTCCTTCACCAACCTTAACCTTCTCAGAAAACTTCAAAGCCTTTAAATTAAGATTAGTATAAAGAAGAGCGAGATCATTAAAAGGATTTACAGCTATCACATCAGCCTCACTACTAAAACCGTCCTTGCTAACAACTGCAATATTTCTTGAATTCTGAATAACGTGATAAGAAGTAATTACAAAACCATTGCCAACACTAAACCCAGAACCTAATCCTTCAGCTATAGATGGCATTAAAAACTCATCAAGCGTTAATTGTTTAGTTAAAATAGTTACAACTGACTTAGACACCTCTTCAACGATTGAAGAATAATCCATAATTAAAAACTCATCCATAAACTTAAAAATATACATTAGATCCCTTTATAACGACTTTTCTCGCTGAAAAATTTTCCTCAATCTTCTTAATAACGGAAATAACATCAATAGTTGGGTTATAAATCTCATACCTATTCTTTAAAAACTTCGTTAAAAAATAGGATAAAATCTCTAAACTAGGAGGAGAAATAACATTTCCGTCAATAAAAACTCTCTCCTTTAGAAAAGACACTACACCTCTATTAATAAAATAACCAACATACTTTAACAAATCGCAATTACCTACAATTAAAGGCCTAAACAAATCTTGCAAATACATGAGCATAGTAATAAGACCAGCTTCCCCACAAGATAAGTTATAAACCAGGTTATTCACAACAACCCATTCATTTTTCTTAATAACCCTCAACTCCCTAACAGAAGTGTGATTAATAATAAATGAAAGTAAATCTAAATCTTCACCGTAAAAAATTACTTTCCTCTTACCTAAAGAATTCACAATAGAAACTATCTTCTCAAAATTCTCTATTAAAAAATCTTGAGAAGAATAGGCAATAAAATTATTAAAGACAAAGTATTTAGGATAAAGATACAAAGTACCAATAACTTTTTTCATCTTTTCCAGAAGCTCTTCCTTTGGAATCACGTCCCTGCAGATAACCTTACTTTTGCCCAAATCAACCTCAAACTCCCTAATCCTAACATTATACTTCTTTAAAAGATCCTCCACATTATATTTATATACATTTTCACTTTAAAATAATTCCTTCATTAAAGCCAGTTTTATATTAGAAAATTTTAAAATCACAAAATACTCAACTGAAGATATGTCCGAAGAAGCAGAGCTTATTATCCAATCAGCAAATGAACTCTCAAAACAGCTAGACTCTACAAGTGAAGAACAAGGAATATTCCCAAGAAAAAACCTTGAATTATTAGCGCAACAAGGATTCATGGGAATATTAATACCGAAACCTTACGGTTTAGAATTACCAGCAAAAACATTCGTAGATGTAGTAAAAACCATAGCAAAAGCCTCACCATCAACAGCGTGGCTTTATGTAACACACATAGCTTCAACAATAGCATTACATGCATTTGCAAACCAGCAAGTTAAAGAAAAATACATGAAAGACTTAGTTGAAGGAAAAATACTAATCGGAGCTGCTGGAACGGAAAGTGTAGGAGGAGCAATAAACGCAGTATTAAATACTACAGCAGAATTAAAGGGAGATAAATACGTAATAAACGGTTCAAAAACATTCATAACTGGTGCTGGAGAACTGGACTTATACTTACTGATCTCAAAAATACAAGGGCAACAAAAACCCGGGGTATTCTTACTTGAGAAAAACCAAGTAAAGAGCGGACAAAAATTCACGTCATTAGGAATGAAAGGAATATCTTGGGGAGAATTAATAATTGAAAATGCAGAAGTACCAAAGGACTATATGATAATTGATGATGCAGTAAAATTCTTAGGAGTATTAGGAAGAATAGGAATGTTAGGAGTATCAGCAATAGCTTATGGTTTAGCAGAAGGAGCGTTTGAAGAAGCCTTAAATCATGTGAAAAACAGAAAACTCGGACAAAATACTTTAGCTTCATTTGAAGGAGTCCAAATATACTTAGCAGAAATGGCAGCAAAAGTTGAAGCACTAAAACAAATGGTTTATCAGGCTGCAGAACAGTCCACATCACTCCCAGCAATATTAAAAGCAAGAATATTTAACACAGAAACAGCACTAGAAGTTATCGATAAAGCACTGAGAATAACGGGAGGACACGGATTTAGTAATGCATTAAAAATAGAAAAATATTATAGAGATGTTAGGGCAACAATGTTACACTTCCAAACATTAGAATTATCAAAGAAAGTATTAGGAGGATTGCTGATAGCATAATGCCAATACGAGACGAAAAAACATATGCAAGAATGAGTTTAAACGACTTCTTAATTTCTTATGAAAGACTCAAAAAAGGAGATTTAAGGCTATCGGCATTTAGAGCCTATAAGGCAGAAAGAAGAATGTTACAATCACTAGCAATGAAACATGACTTACATAGAAAGGATACAAAATGTGCAGTACCGAAAAAAGAAATGCTAAAAGTTGCTAAAGAACTAGAGGAGAAATATAGTGGCATTTACGAAATGACACAAAAAGCCCTAAGACTCTTTGATCAATGGAAAAATAAAAACGTGGATGAAAAAGACATAAGAGAACTACTATTTTTACTTAACTACGATTGGATAAAAGAACATCTAGCAGATAAAGAATTAGATAAAATAAAAAATATTCAGAAAGAGTTAGGTAACGGCTAGCTCGCTTTTACCTTGTTGAGAAGTAATAGATTTTAAGAATCCCCTTACTTTTTCTTCTAGGATCTCATTATCACCTTGTAACACTCTTACAACTTCCATAGTATTAAATTCTAACTTATTCACAACTGAAGGAACTTCAAGCGAAGAAGAATTTGTAACTACAAAGCGATACTTAACCGAGTACTCTTTCTTATCATGCTCTACAGCAGAGACATAGCTCAAAAGCTTGACATCCTCATCTTCAACCTTAACCTCATTATTATACAGTTTTACTAAACCAATATAGGCCTCATTATCTAGTATGAAGAACAAGCCAACAACAAAGCTCTTACCCTTAACCTCAATCCTCTTACCCCTCGGGTGAACATAAGATATATTAAACTCTTTTGATAGAGAGGAAAGAGAGTCCCTAATTAATCTCTCTAAGTTCTTTGAATCTTCCTCAACATTACTTAAACTATAGGAAGTCCTTATCCTCTCCTTTAAACAATTAATATTATCACCACACTCCTTACTAGCCTTTTCAACCTCACTCCTAATAAACTGTAAAATACTACTAACAGTATTTAGCTCTCTTCCCTTCCAGAGAGACAAGACGATAGGGAAAAATTCCTCAGACAAGGGTTTACAATATGCCTCAACTATCTCCTTAATATCTTCAGAAGTTAAGGAATCTAGAGAAATCCTACTTTCATCCAATCTCCTTCTAATTGCTAAATCAGTAATCCTACTATAACTATCAGTAGGAATAGCGATAAGGATAGAAACGTTCAGACCAGAGTTTATTAACCTGTGAATCTTAGTGATATGAGTTTCCCTTACCTCATCAATTAGAAGAGCTATGTTATCAAATGACTTAAAATCTTCAATAAACTTTAACATACCATCAAAATCCCTATTATATTTTAAGCAGTATAAACGCAAAAGTTTGTCGTCATCAGAAATCATCTTTTCACATAGAGAATCAAGATGAGACCTAAATGAAACACCAAACAGTTTCTTGAAAAAGGAGTATCCATATTTCTTCTTATCTCTCTCTAACAAAGGATAAATAACACTCCTAACCTTATCACCACTAACCTTACTCCAAAACTCATCTTCAATCTCACCCTTGCTAGCTAAATCTAAGTAGAAAGGAGTAGTAGAGAAGGAAAAAACTGTCTCCTCAACCTTCTTTAATATAGTAGTCTTACCCATACCTGGTTGACCAATAATTGAAGCGACCTCCTTATTTTTTACAGCATCTAACGCCTTGTTTAAATACTGCCTATAGGTAGGACCAACTAAGATAACTCCCCTAGATGACCAAGTTGTAACAGCCACTTTAGGAACATCACATATCATACTATCACCCTTTCTTCTTTATAATACCGTAGACAGAACCTTTCCTTACAAATCCCTCATCGCCACCTGCAATTAACTCATAATTACTTTCCACATGAGACCTAAACTTAGAATAAAACTCCTCCTTAGACAAACCCAACTCAAGCCTAATATCACTTAACTTAGCATAACCTAAACTATCCTTAACTCTATCATAAGCATCATCAAAAGAAGAAACAGAAAGCTTTTGCCTTTCAATAATCATATCCTGAAGCCTCTTAATCTCCTCCTTCAACTTCCTAATCTCAGAAAGTATTAGTGATAGGCTATCCATGCTTGAGACCTCATAAGCCTTACCTCCACCAACATCATACTTCTTCACTAAACCCTCTCTCTCAAGTTCATTCAAAACTCTCTCTATCTCCTCTGGGTCGGCCTTAATTTTCCTCTTTATCTTAGAAAAAGCAACAGGTTTACCATCATAAAGTTCTTTAATAACCGAAATTACATCCTCCTTAGAAATCATATCTAGAAACTTAATTAAAACTCCTTAAATACCCTTCCCCTAATGAATAAAAATTTATAATGAGAAAAAGCTAATGAAAGAGGATGAAATTTTGTCCAAGATGCGGAACTGCTAATCTTGACATAGCGAACTACTGCAAAAAATGTGGAACATATTTAAACAATATTTGCCCAAGATGCAGTTATCCTAACAAACCAGAAGCAAACTTCTGTGCAAAATGTGGTTATTCACTAAAGACCAGACAGCTTATTCCAGCAATGCAAACTATAGTCCAGCAACCTACTAGGAGAGTAACCACAATACAAAGCAGAAAAGAAGAAAAAAAGAAATTAATAATCATATCAGCAATAGCTATAGCCATAATACTTATACTCTTAATACCCTTATCAAATATTAACGTTCATGATGAAGTGATAGGCGTACAACCACTAACAACGTACGAAATAGATAACATATTAGGCGGAAACTGGGTCACATTAGGACCAGAATATACTTCAGACGCAATACAAATATCAAGCATAATGCACTTTCCACTATCACAAAATATAACAGCATATTATCAATTCTTTGGCTTCTCAGATTATAATCTAGTGGTACTTTACATAAACTTCTCATCTAATAAATTAGCTAAGGCGTTTTACTTAAATTATACAGAGAAATACCACGGAGTGCAGACTACACTCAATACATACCCACTCACTATATTACAATCAACAAATATAATAGCTGAAATAACAGAGTTCGGACCTTATATTATATACATAGAAGTTTACTCATTACATGGAGAGCAATTAAACTATACAACAACTCAAATAGAAAAACTAATTAACTATATGGAAATAACTTGATTTTTATAAAAACAATTGTATAAAAAATTACTTACTTAATACAATCTCTCTCCCATTCTTAATTTTAGAAATGGGTACCGATGAAAACATCTTAACTACATCCTCTAAGGACATTCCCTTAGTTTCTGGTATAAAGAAGTAAACAAACACTAACGCTACTAAATCAAGTATAAAGAATATAAACATAGAACCGCCTAATCCTACAGTAGATAACATTACTGGAAATACCTCAATTAAAGCAAAATTAGCTAACCAATCAATTAAAGCACCAATGGCTGCCATCCTACCCCTAATTCTAGTATCAAAATACTCAGCTTGAATCAACCAGCCAGTACCACCAACACCATAAGCAAAGAAAATTATAAAGCCAGCAAAGGAGATGAGCAAACCAATATCAAAACCGAATAGCGTTGAAATACCACCTATCAAATCAAATATCGCCATACCAATATATGCTGAAATACCTAAAGTCCTTCTTCCAATCTTATCAATATACCTAAAAGCAATATATGTAGCTGCAACATTTATAACCGCTAAAATAGTAGACTCAAGAACACCATCAATAGCACTATAAACCGGATTGGTAGTTGAAGAGAAAATATGAAGTTTTGAAAGAAGTATTGGACCATAATAAAATGGTACATTAATCCCAGTAATTTGTTGGAAAACTAACCATAAACCAACAAGAAGTAAGGCTTTCTTAGCAGCAGTATCTAACTTAATACTCATCTCACTTTGAATCTCCGTTCTAGTTCTCTCTAAAACATCATCAGAAACACTTATACCAAACTTTGCTAATTCCCTCTTAAGCTTATCAAATTGTCCAGTATAAATTAACCACCTTGGGGACTCTGGCATCATGAACCTAAATATTAAACCTATAAGAGCTGGAACAGCTGCTAAGCCTAAAATTAGCCTCCAATCAAAAACATAAGCTAATGATGGTAGAAAATAAAGAATTGCAGAACCCACAAGATAAGAACCTAAAATACCAATAGTTATCATCCACTGTTGCATAATCGCTAGGGAACCTCTCTTATCTTTAGGAGCGTATTCAGTTATATAAGCAGTAGCAACAGCAGAATCAGCACCAATAGCAATACCTATAATAGTCCTCATTACAAGTAACATAATACCATTAATAGTTAAAGCAGAAAGAACAGCTGCAGCAGTATAAATACCAGCGTCTAAAATCAGAAGAGATTTCCTACCGTATCTATCGGTATAAAAATAGGCAATAATAGCACCAATAGCAGCTCCTAAAGAGGCACTGGCAATCTCATAACCTAACAGAAAACCAGAATAGTGATAAGGAGCAAACTCCGCTGCAGTACCAATTACTGCAGTATCATAACCAAACAGAAAACCACCAATAGCCGCTAAAATAGTTATAATCCAGTAAAGTCTGGTTACCTTTCTAGAATCTAAAACTTTTAACAAATCTTCATAAGACGACATTAGAAAATATTTTTTATTTATATATTTTAAATCTTACTCTAATTGATTAGCGAGTAGATACTCCATTTAAATAATATTGTTTTATTTATACATTCCAAATAAAGTATAAAATTAACTATATTGAAATAAATAAAAAATATGTTTATGAATTATCTATTTCTTTAATAAAATTTTTATCGTAAACTTGATTTTATATGTTCCTTATATAATTTTAATCAAAAATCAGTATGCTATTAGATTAATCTAACTAGTCTTTTAATATCATTTTTTAGAATTAGAACATTTTCCTTAGTTAATCTTCCTTCATGAAATCCCTCAACATGCAATATCCAGGCTGAAATCCATAACGTTCTTATATCTGGATAAATTTTTTCAAGTTCATCAATATAATCGAAATAAAGCTTTGAGTTCCAGTGACCTATTTGATTTACTTTAAGAATAGTTTTTATAGAATTTTTATAAGAGAGGATTTTTATTGCCTCTTCAGCAGCCTTATAATACTTCTCACAAGCTTGAACAACATCACCCCTAAAAAGCAACTCATCAGCTTCTTTCAATAATCTTTCTATTGAATCTTTCGTTAGCAACTTGAACTAATTTAACTATATTTTCCCTATATTTCTTTACTTGTTGAGGATCAAGACTTACCGTTACCAGCGCTACAGCTGATCCCCAACTTTCAATTATCCATTTGCCAAGTATTGATGATAACTCAAAGACTGCCTTATTGATTATTTCAGTATTCCAATTTTTATTTAAAACTTCGTCAATTATGTTTTTTTCAAGAATAATACTAGAGAGGATTTTTATTGCCTCTTCAGCAGCCTTATAATACTTCTCACAAGCTTGAACAACATCACCCCTAAAAAGCAACTCATCAGCTTCCTCCAAATAAACATCAGCAGAGGTTTTCAAAATCTGCATTAATATACATTAGTCCTACCTCGAATAAATAAATTACCATATACTCTTCGAAAAGAGTTTATTTTGTGATAATAACCATAAGATTACTATATTACTCAAAGAGATATAGAGCAATTTGAAATACTCCATCAAGTTTTCATGAATTCTCTTATATAGTAGTAAATAGCATTACTATAAATTTTTTATGAGTTTACTTTACATTGCTTGATTTGTAAAATGACTATCACAAAAAGGAAAAACACTTTTTATACTTCGCAATTCATTAGTTATATGAAAGGCTATTATTTACATCCTGACATAAGGGGAAATCTAGTAGCCTTTACTTCAGATGACGACGTTTGGTTAATGACATTAGAGGATATGAAACCAATAAGGGTAACTAGCGGACAAGGAGTCGCAATAAGACCAAAAATAAGCCCAGATGGAAAGAAAATCGCATATACTATTATTTGGTTAAGGAAAGGTAAAGGTGGTGGAGACATATTTATAACGGGAAACGGTGAAACTAAAAGAATTACATTTTTCGGCAGTATGAATACTAGAGTTTTAGGCTGGTTGTCAGATGACGAAATACTCGTCTTAACTGATTTCCATACGCCCTTCCCACAATGGAGTGAGACATATAAAATAAACATAAATGATGGAACAATGGAGAAGATACCCTTCGGCCCTATTTCTAACATTGCAATTTCTGGGGACATTATAGTTATAGCTAGAGGCTATCAGGACTTACCATTCTGGAAGGGTTATAAGGGTGGAACTAAAGGTGAGTTTTTGATATCTTACGATAAAGGAAACACGTGAGAGCGTCCAATGTGTAATTAACGTAATTTACTTTATTAATAAATTTTTATAGAAAAAGCAAGAATTACAGAACCCAATTGGATAATAATACTTAAGGGGGATTACGCCTAGGTTATACAATGGGCATCGAAATTTACCAAAGCGTAATCCCCCAAAAATATTTGGGTTGGAAGAGTAAATATCTTTTGGATTGCGAGGAGATCTTGAAAGAGCTAGATGATGTGATCAGAAGGGAGTTCGAGGGTTTCAAGTTCACTCAATATGACCCCTTGACTTACTTGAAGATGCTGATTGTTATGGTACTCTATAGAGAGTCTTATAGGGGGACAATTGAACTCGCAGCTACAAATATTGTGGTAAAGCGTTTCCTCAAAGTTAAAGAAATCCCATCAAAGTCCTCACTACACTGGTTTGTCCACAAGTTTAGTGACAGAATAAGGGATTTACTCCTCAAGGTATTCAGAAGATTTGAATCACTCGTTGAAGAAGAACAACTCCCAACACACCATCTACTAGCAGAGGAGAAGTTTGGAAGGGATATAAGGTTGCTTGATAGTTTTCCCGTTGAGTTGCCTAATGGTAAGAAGAGTATTGAGACTCATATTGAGAAGTTATTGCTTGATTTGAGGGAGATTGATTCTAAGAGGAAGCCTCATGAGGTTCTTGCTTCACTTGATGAGGGAAAGAGGGAGGAGCTTTTTTCTCATTTCCCTAGGGATTATACTGTTAGGGAGCATGAGGGGAGTTGGGGTAGGAAGTGGGGTAAGGCTTGGTTTGGGGGGAAGTGTTTTGCTGAGGTTTCTTCTAAAACCCTTATGGTATCTAAGGTTGAGTTAGTTTTAGCTAATGTTTCTGACTCGAGGTCTCCTATTGTGCCTAATGTGGTTACGCTTGTGGATAGGGGGTTTGTGGAGAGGGGTAAGGTAATTAGGGCTAGAAAGGGTTTGGGAGTTTTGAGGAGTGGTGTTGAGTTTTTTGGGATTTTCCTCAAGGAGCACATGAGGTGTTTTGCTAGGAGTTTAGAGGTGTTGAATACTTTTGCTAATCTCGTAGGTTTAGCTTATAATATTCAGCGGTTTAGGGCTCTTAGGAAAAGGCGTGTCCTACACTAGAAAAACTCGGTGGGAAAGCATGTTAGAAAAGTTCTCTCAGCTTGGGTTATCGAAAATTGCGAGATTATTTGCAATTGCATTTAATAAACTGATTTTATATTATCTCACTCGTAGTAATTAAGTGAATTTAATTCTAAGCAAACGTGTTTTATAACTTTTTACTTTATTTAGTTATTCACGTTAATTACGCGTTGGACGCTCTCACGAGAAATTATCAAATAACTATCCCCTCCACGATTAGGAATAGGCTAAATATTCGAGTAGGTGATAGACTGTTAGTTTATGTCGAAAACAACAGAATAATTATAGAAAAGAAAAGTGGAAATATTGCATCATTAGGTCTTAGGTTAGGTAGGAAGTTTACTGATGAGGATATTAACAAAATTATAGCAGAGGCTGGAGAGGAAATTGGAAGAGATAGCAGTAGTTGATACTAATTTTGTGATTGCGGTAATTTTTGAAGATCATATTTTTCATAAATTAGCAATAAAAGATTGGGAAAAATTACGCAAAGCTTACTTACCCATAATTGCGATCTCTGAACTTGCATACTTTCTAATAAAAAACGGGTTTAGCTTAAACGATGTTATTGATAACGTTTTATCTGATCCAAAGATAGAAGTAGTTGAAAATACCTTAGAGGACATATATTTCGCAATTAGAAACTCACCTAAATCATATGATGATTTTAATGACTATATGATAATTTCTCTGGCTAGAAGATTGAAGCTTAAAATACTTACTTATGATCATAAAATGAAGAAAAAAGGTAGTAGATTAAATGGTTAGTCTCTTCTAATAGCGTCAATTACTGTGAGTTTTGATGCTTTCCAAGCTGGATATATTCCAGCAATTAAGCTTACTATTATAGCTACAGCTAAAGCTATTGCAATAGCTTCAACAGATATTATAGGCTTAAAGGTAAACGATGATATAGAACTAGCCGCTCTTCCAAACCCTCTACCTCCAAACCCTGCTCCAAATCCTCCTCTACCCGCCGCTCCAAATCCTTCATTACTATTCGGAATAGACGTGGTACTTGTAAAAGACGAGATAATGTCGAAGAATGATGTTCCGATTAAACCTACCAAAATCCCTGCAATTCCACCTAATAACCCAATTATTCCAGATTCTGTAAGGAAAACGAGCAGTACGTCCCTAGTGGTTAAGCCTAATGTTTTCATTATTCCTATTTCTCTAATCCTTTGATAAACTCTACTTAACATTATACCCATTATTCCTATTGCTCCTACAAATAGAGATATTGAGGCTACTGAAATAAGTAAGAAGCTAAATCCACCAGTTATCGTTGATACAGTGTTGATAAGTTGCTGAACTGTAATTACACTAAGCTCATTACCATAAATATCCTGAATTAATGTAGCCACGGTATTTACATCATTAACACTATCAGCCTCTATAATTATCTCACTATATGTTGTTCTATTTAAGATAGCCATTGCCTCACTTAGTGGTAAGAATATTGATGTTTCAGAGTTTGACAACGGATTTGCACCAGAAGGAGATAAAACACCTACTACTTCTATAGGTACTGTCTCATCTCTTCCAATTTGTACTGTTATAGTATCGCCAGGAGTTATAAATACTCCGGGCAAAGGATTAGCAACTTGGGATCCAATAACTGCTTCTGGTGTTGTAACTGGCGGATATATAGTGCCAGATGTTAATAATACTTGACCTAATAACGCTGAAAGGTTATTAATTCCTATAATTGTAACTCCCATACTTTGTCCCTCAATATTTATTGATCCAAATCCGCTAACAATTGGGTAAATTGCTTCTATATCTGGTAAACCTTCAAGGCTAACTACTGTAGCCTGTGTTAAACCTTCACCTCTAGCCGGTAAAACTAAGATAGTTTTAGGACCTAGGGATTCGACTATTGAGAGAATTGACTGGCTAACTCCTTGAGTAAAGGCTACTAAGATAGTAACGCTAGCAACTCCTATTAAGACTGCAATTACAGCTAAAATAGCTATAGCTTTTCTTGATATTAAACCTTTGTACGCTAACCAAATTATATCATTGGCTTTCATTCTTTTCTCCTCCTCCTTAACACTAATACTACGACGACTATCACTATAACTACTAGTATAAGTATTCCTATAAGAGTAAAGAACCTACCATGAGTAGTTGTACTATGAAAAGTAAGAGTTGTAAAAGCTTCTGATGAATTTGTAACGTGAATTGTAATGTTTGAATATGTATGAATCACTTGACCAATATCATTAGTGTAAACGAATTCAATTGGTACTAGAAATACTCTTCCAGTAAAGTTAGCAAAGCTTCTAGTAAAGCTAGATGGATCTGAAAAACCATTAAATGCTGTTCTGTTAAATGCAGTAACATTAAGTATTCTAAATGCAAAGGTAAATGTTGATGATGTATCTGGACCTAAGTTACCCACATAATAGGTATTTTGTCCTACGACTTGTAATCCTCTTGTTGGTTCTGCAATAACAGTTAAACCATTAGCACTACCAGTGCCAAAGTTATAAATTGTTCCAGTTACTGATATAATTGTACCTACATTAAGTGTAGTTACACTAGTTACTACAAGATCTACTGATCCTGCGGCAAGTGAATTTATTAATTCTTCAGATTCTTTTTGCTGTCCAGATATGTAATAAGACATACTTGCGCTTATGCTTACAATTCCTGTAGTTCCAACATATACTTTTATTGGAATAGATAGTGTTTCTAATGGTTTTAATTCTGGTAGTGTTATAATGGTATTATTTACGTAAATTTCTCCTTGAGACGAAAGGGAAATGGTAACATTATAAATAGGTTCGTTAAGTGTATTCGTTATAAGCAATTTAGCGTTTTGTAATATGTCATATGTTAGAACAGTATAGTTTAATGTAAGTAAGATTGGAACTGATGGTGCGTTAAGTTGACTGAAATAGATTGGTATGTTCAACTCCTCTGAATTTTGAACAAGCGAATCAAAGTATGACACACTCACTGTTAATGTGTATGTACCGGGAGAAGAGGAGAAAAGCTCTATTGGAACTGTGTAATTTCCGTGTGGACTAATTGTGTGGATTTCAAATACTGTATTATTTAAGTATATACCTTGAGAAGATAAGGATATACTCACATTATATAATGTTGTATTTAATGTGTTTTGCAGAATTAACTGTGTGCTTTGGAATTCTCCTGGTGATAAAATTGGTGGGTTTAAAGATATTAAGATTGGTACGTAATTCTTACTTGCTACGTAAAATCCTAATTCTTGAGAGTATTGTGACTCTTCGTACATACTATTCAAATAGTTTAATGAAATTGTTATAGAGAGTGAATTCCCTTGAAGTGCCTCTGGTATAAATAATTCGATTGGTATTGAAACACTTTGCCCGGCTTTTATTTCTGGAATTTGACTTTTGTAACTTAGTATTGATGCTTGAGGAGAAGAAACTGATAAAGTTACGTTATAAATATTTCCACTACCTTGATTAGTGAGTAAGATAGTAACGTTATTTATGCTGTTAGAGTATAAAATAGAGGTTAGAGGTGTAATTTGAATTTCATTATTTCCCATGGCAATTAATGTAAATGAGATATATTGTACTACACTAACTATTTCTCCTTCACCTTCAACGGCGTTCCAGATGATTTTAATGGGGAAAGTATATGATGTTAAATTAATGTTTTTAGTATTTAAAGAGAATGTTAGAGGTATAATTTCATTTGGTTGAACGCTTCCTCCATTAATAATTATCTCATTTCCTCCACTTTCATTAGTAAAACCTTGTGGTAAGGTTATAATTATTGAGTAACTGTTTATCTCCACTGGCCCGGTATATTCCAGCTGAAGGTTTATTGGTACATTATCTTGATAGGAACCTATATCATCTATTACGCTTGGGTTTAACAGTTTACCTTCAACAGTTTGATTACTGTTAATTGAAACGCTTACATTTAAGGATTTGTATAGAGTTCCGAATACTAACGCAGTTAGCTTTAACTGATATGTTCCTACTGTCGCGTTACTATAAACATTAGCTAACACTTGAACTGTGGCTGGTGTGGTTGTGGAAATCTCGGGAACTTTAACCTCCTTAGTCACAAATTGTATAGGGTAAGAAGAGTTTAAGAATAAAGTCACATCAGTTGCCGATACACTACCAGTATCATAAATTGTTATGTCAATTGGTACATCTCGTTCTCCAGGGAATAAAATACCGGATGCTTGGGCTGTAGCATATAGGTTTACATATCCTAAAACTGGTAGTTGGGCTGAAACTACGCAATCCGGAAATACAATGCTTGAGTTGTATATTGAAATGTAGAAATTATATACTCCCAGAGGTATTGAGGGAGATATATTGACTAGAAATACTAAGCTTAACTGTTGTCCGGGTTCAATTTTGCTAATTTCATAAGTTGTATTTGAAGTAAATGGTGATATTGCTGGAAAATTATAAGGTTTAATTATAACATTATATAAGGTAAACTCTCCATTATACGTTAACGTGACTTGTGCTGGTACTAAAGTTTCTCCCGGTGCTACGTTATATGGAGGTGTAACTTCCCATTGAGCTGTAGCTGAGAAGTTAGTTGAAGTAGTGGGTAAAGCTAAAGAAAGTAATGGTGAGATTAACAAGAATAAAACTAAAAGCAAACTCAGTCTTTTCATTTTTGGATCACCTCTTTTTCAATAAGTCCATCTCTTATGTATACAAGTCTATCCACGTACTTCATCATCATAGGATCATGAGTTGCCATTACTATTGTAACACCTTTCTCCTCGTTTAGCTTTCTGAGTAATTCAACGATTGCTTCTCCGGTTTTAGAGTCAAGGTTTGCTGTAGGCTCATCTGCTATCAATATTTTGGGATCATTAGCTAACGCTCTGGCTATAGCTACTCTTTGTTGTTGTCCAGCTGAAAGTTCGTTTGGTTTTTTATTTTTGAGCTCAAGCATTCCAGGTATCATGGATAATATTTCTTCAGCTTTTGCTTTTCTTTTACTAACTGGATATCCAGCAGCAGCTAATGCTAGCTCAACGTTTTCTAAAACAGTTAAGTATGAGATTAAATTGTAAGACTGGAAAACAAAACCAATATTTTTCCTTCTGAAGATAGCTCTTTTATCTTCATCGAATTTAGTTACATCTTTCTTATCTATTATGATCTTTCCTTCTGTAGGCGAATCTAATAATCCTATCATATCTAGTAATGTTGTTTTACCAGATCCAGAAGGTCCAGCAATACCTAAAAATTCTCCTTTATAAATCTTTAGATTAATACCACGTAAGGCTGGAAATTCGACGTTTTTTATTTTATAAATTTTCTTTAGGTTCTCAATTATTATTAATTCATCTTCACTCATATCTATCTGATAGATATATCTTTTCTTTATAAATTTATTGATAATAGTTTCGATATCTATATATTATGATATCAGTTTCGATAACAGATATAGTTTAGAAAAATGTATCATATTTTTACATCCTTGAAAAAATAGTAAAACAGCAAAGTTGCTATTAAATAAAGAGTTCCAGTTATAAAGAAAGGTAAGGAAAGGCTACCTAATTCAAATAAATAACCGGTAAAACTAGGTCCTACTGAACGTGGAATAGCATCTAATAGTTGTAACATACTATTAACCCTACCTCTTTCTTCTTCTCTAATAGCTTTCATGACGAAGGCGCTCATTAATGGTGAACTTAAATTCATCATTGTGTTTCTTAATACGTATAAGGATCCAGCAATTAGAATATCTGAGGAGAAGGGTATTAGAAATAAAATCAATATAGCCACTAGATGAGTGATGAAAATTGCTCTTATTCTCCCCATTAGCTTACCTAGATATGGGGAGAAGAGAAGACCTACTGCTAAAGAGAATTCTGAAATAGCATATATTGGAGAAAGGGATGAAGCAGAAACTCCAAACTTCAGGTTAAACCATAAGGACATCATAGGCAATAAGATTCCTGCTCCCAATCCAATTATTGCTTCAGTTGATAGTTTTCCGAGAAGTCTAAATGAAGAGATCCTTAATGAAATGACTTTAGTCCCTTTATATTTCTCGTTCACGGGGATTAACATAAGTGTTGTTATTACCACAATAATAAAGTCGGCAATAATTATTTCCCTATAATTTAAAATCGCGGGAAGTAGTGATCCTATAATAGAAAAAAGAGTATTAAGAGATGTTCTATATGCCATATCTTTATCAAGATCTTTTGATTTCTCAGCAATTATTGAAGTGACTAGTCCGTAACCTTGATTAGCAAAGAGATATGCAAAAGGAGAAAAGAGTAGAAGAAAGTAAGAGAGTGCACTTAGTCCCCTAGAAACAAAGAAGAACTTTTTTCTTCCGTACGCATCACCTAGAACTCCCCATAATAAGGATAAAAAGGTACTAGCAATAATTGAGCCGCTCAATATTTCTCCAATTAGTAATGGTGATAAGCCGAGAGATTTAAAGTACAATGCAATAATTATTATATTCGCTCCCCATATAATACCGTTAAGTGAGGAAGATAAAATCAGTAAAAAATTCTCCTTATCCATGTTTTTCAATTTAATTAGAACCTTAGAAGTTCGACCTTTATTAACTAAGTTTTTTGACTATTTCTTCCATACTATTTATTTTCCCTTTTATACAGCCTTTAACGACTTCTTCCAAGGACAAAGGCACACCTGAAGGCAAATCTATATTCCAGCTCTCCAATACCTTCTTTGCCTCATCAATTTTTAACAATGCATCCCTTATCTTATTATTGTTATATAGCTCAATTGTCTCATCAATTAGTTTTGCTGTAGGACTTACTTTACCTCCTGTAAGTAAATGATATGCAAGTATTCCAAAGGAGAAAATATCCATATCAGTTGTTGCTCCTAAACCTAAAATTGCATTTTCTATCTGTTTAGGTGAACTATATTCTGGGGTAATTTGCGTTATTTTTCCCCCAATTTTTGTTGCTGAACCCAGATCACCCAATTTTACTACTTGCGGTTTCACTGAAAGAAATGAAAGAATATCAGCAATATTGTTAGGTAGTGTTTCAGAAAAGAATATGTTCTGTGGTTTTATATCTAGGTGCACATATCCAGATTTATGAATGTGTGATAGTGCTAAGGAAACTCTAAGAAGGATAATTCTAACTAAATCATACCACTTTTTATCCGTGTAATAAAACTTCAAAAGATCTTTAACCGTACCACCTTCCATAAATTCCATAACAATAGAAGGTGGATATCGTAAATACGTTTCACCGTCTCCACGCATTATGCTTCCTATTTGATTAATATCTACAAAAATACCGAATAATTTAACTAAACCCTCATGGTTACTCAGTTCAATAAGGCTGTTTGACTCTTTAAATAAATCGATGAAGTCCCTAAGGGCTACCGTTTGGGATTTTGTGGGCTGTACCTTTAGAACTTTTATTGCATAATACTTGTTATCTTTTTCTCCCTTTAAAACGTAGCTCCCTCCACCTTCACCTATAATTTCTGAAATTTTATACCCATATACGTTCTCTCCAATCCAATTCATAGGATCCCAGTTGTAAACGTCAAATTGACTTTTTTTCCTCATCAATCTAGGTTCAAATTCTATTTCCACTCTTTGTCCTCTACTTGCCATCCCAGATTTAACCTTTGGTTCAAACAGTAGATCACCAATGATTATGTCTTCTGCAATCCAATTTACACTAACTGTTGAAGGGAAAATTGTTACCTCTTTTCCAGAGTATTTCTTACCGTCTACTCTCAGTACAATATCAGTTGGTATGTTTCTTCCAACAAAAGTAATTATGCATTCTGGATATTTAATAGGGTCTATGGACGTTACCTTAGTAAAATTAATGCTTATTATATCACCACCTACAGACTCGCCTACATATTTGTCTGGGACGTAGTATTGGTTTCCAACCTTTATCGGGCAAATTATCCATGTTCCCTTATCTGCAATAATCTCTGCATAATTTTCAGTTACAGGATATGTGCCGTTATTAAATGTTAGGTACCAAGTAGTACCGTTTGGAAGTCCTTGGACTTTAAATGCGATAACATTATAATCTAAACCTTTCAATGCTCTCACACATAGAAAACCAATATAAGCTGAAGTTGTTGCTAAAGGAATTAAAAGGAATGAACTTAATGGCACTCTAACTATTTCGTAACCTAAGAAGGTTAACAGAAATACAAGATCAGTAATTGAAACTATAAGAGTACCTACGAAGAAATTAAACAACACTACGAATGATAGCAGTAACACCACCGGGTACTCTATGGTTGGAAACTCTAAAATGCTGGATAGAAAGGTTAACACAAGTGCTATTTTAAGATATTTTCTATTAGTAGAGGAAAGAATTGAGAAAGGGATTGAGATTAATCCTAATAATTCTTTATGGAAACCTATACTGAAGATGAGAATGAGAAAGAGGTTCGCTATTGAAGAATAAAAAAGCTTCTTATTAATTATTCTCATTCGCATCACACATCAGTGCCGGTGGTCGTCAATCACCGTTCAGCATCCCAGCGCCTAAGTGTAAATTGTATTAATAATATTTAAATGTAGAGGAACCAACCAGCGTTTAAATCAAATAAAACCCCATAATCCTTTTTTATTTCTTCTTCAACTTTACGGATATTTTCTTTATTTCCGCTGACACTCAATCCTACGAGAATTCCATTCTCTCTAACTGGATGAAAAGAACAGCCATTTTCTTCTAGTTTAGCTAGATAAACTGCCAAAACCCATGCTTGTAAATGTGTAAAATCATTTCTTCTAAGTCTTAGATAATGTGTTTGGTTTAATAGCTTCAATGTCTTTACGTTAATTTCATACACTCTATTCTCATAATCATAATACTCGTCAAATGGAAATCTACCAATCATCCTTTTTACATATTCCCAATCCTTTTCTTCCTTCATATATGTTTCTCTTTTTTCTAAACCAACACCATATAAAAGCAAAGCCAAAGATATAGTGGGAGCCAAAGAACCATAATTCCTTTTATACTTATTAACGAGGGTGTATATTATTTCCTTATCAAAAGAAAAATAATCGGTAATTCTAATCCAATCTCCGTCAATATTATCAATCTTCCTCTCTTCTATCAGCTTTCTAATTTCAAGGTTTTCAACGTCTCTTTTTAGCAAACTTTTATTAATTTGCATATTCATATTATTGTATTCGTAATATATATTCATTACTAATCTTGTCTACATTTACTTTCCTAGGTGAAAGTTAAAAAAGATGAGGAAAGAAATTTAATTAATTCCTTTTAAAAATAGAAAATTATTAGTACTCATGATTCATTAATAGATCCTTGTTATACGTTATTCCTAGTTTAGTTGCAACTTTTATTTGATTCCTTGAAAACGTTAATAACTCTGCATTATGAGACAAAGCTAAGGCTAAAAATAATCCATCGTAAAGCGATATGTTATACTCGTTAGAAATTTCAAAACCTTCCTTTAAGTAGTTATATGCACTGTAAACTTTCATAGATTTCATAAGTTCGTTTACCGCGTCATATAATACCTTACTTTTCTCTTTATCTACTATTTTCTTCTTTTTTGCTGATGATATCACATTTAGAACCTCATAGTAAGAAATATCTAGAGTGATTCCGTTAGGAATATATTCAATTATTCTATCCCAATTTTCACCTTTCATTACAACTACAGATATTACACTTGTATCAATTACCTTCTCTATGTCTCCTCACCTCTTTTATAGCAAAACCGTTAGTTGAAAGGTCTATGGAACTTAGTAACTCTTTTGCTTTTTTAGCATGATTTTCTCTTTCTAATTCTTCAACCTTCTTTTCTATGAAATCTTTGATTAACTGATCCCAATCAACCTCGTATTTTTCCATCTTCTCCTTAAGCTCTTTAGGTAACCTCACATGCTATTTTCTCTGCTATTTATTATTAGTTTTAAGTAGAATGAAGGTAGTATTAGCATATCTTAAAATATTAGGCTAATACTCCTTCACGTAGGATCTCAATAATCGAAAAAGTAATAAGCTAAACATACATTAACTGAATACAGTTGATTTCCTTAAAGATTTAAAGAAAAAATATATAATAAATAAGCTAAAACTTTAAGCTTATGTATAGCATAAAATTAAATTTTTAAAGAGGTAAAAGGACTCTAAATAAATTTTGCGAGATTGAGGAATATTCCAAAAGAAAGAATCAGCTTAAATATGAATAAAAGGATAACATACTTTATGGGAGAGGGTACAGTACCTCAGGTTAAGAATCTTCAGAGTTATATTAATTTTAAGCTTGAAGAGGCAATTGTTGAACTTAATCTGGCAATAGAGTTACTCAAAAGGGGGTACAGTAGGAATGCGTCTCAAAAGGCATTTATGGCGTGGAAAGCAATAGTTAGCGTTTTAGTTTCGATGAATTTAGATAAAATGCCCAAGGATGAAAAGGAGAGGGAGTGGTATTATAAAGCCGGGTTTTTAGCTCCCACTACTGGGCTTAATGGAATAGCTAGGAGATTAGAGGAATTAGGTTACGCAGATGTTATAGGAACAAATTCTCTAGCACTAAAGCTTCATAGATATGCATATAACGGAATATACAGGGGGACTAGCGATTATGCAGATAGGAAGGACGCAATAGAGGACTTAAAAATCTTAATAAGAAAAATGATTAGAATGTTAGTAAGTCTAGGGAAAGATAAAGAAGCTAAAGATATTTTAGATAGGTTAAATGAGGTATAATATCGTCTCGACGTTAAAACTCCTCATAAACGTCTATAAACCTCTTATACCACTCATCATAAACTCTTGGAGTAACTATGTGAAGCTCTAAAGGATCACTAAACCAATCTATTATGGATTTTCACAGCTATTTCAGCCCTCTTCCATACATCATCAGCAAGTTCAGTAATTATTAGAACATCGATATCACTATCTACTCTGTAATTACCTCTTGCCACAGACCCAAAAAGAATAACTCTACAATTCTTATCTATTTCTTCAACACATATTCTCTTTATTTCTTTAACATATTCTCTAGCATGAGTTAATATCTCCTTTCTTCTACTTCACCAGTCCAAGCTCATTTAAGATCACTTTGGTTGTATTAAACGCTCTTTCAACTACTAATCGGTCTACATAAAAATGAAAGTAACGAGATTTTATGTATGACTCTCTAATTACCTCTAACGTACTCGCCTCTTCATTGCGTATTTTCTTCAACTTCTCATTTCTCGTTAAGTCTATAACTTCATCGAGTAAGCTAATAATATCGTGAGTTTTCTCAAAACTCCCTTTAAGTTGAAATAAAACATACTTAAGTGCCAATTGGAGTGATTGTTCTACATGAGACATTGCTGAGTTATGCTTTCCGTTTCTAATATCGTACTCTGCTCCAGCGAAAAAGTCCAATGCATTTCTTTTTAGGTGATCAGCCATGGTAGTATATAAGACTAGTACATAAAAAGAGTTTTTAGTGGATAAAAGAAAAATAATTAGTTATATGAAGAAGAACACAGATGGTTTAGGGCTGATAATACGAATTTAGTTTCATCTTAATCCGAATAATAAATTGATAAATGATAAGATGAGATAAAAATCTTTAAAATATATATGACGGCTAATGAAAAACAAAAATGACTATTTGAATCCGAATAGTCTAGTTATTCATAAAGAAAATCAATAATGAAAAATAAATATAAGGCTAGGGCTTTTGTAAATAATAATTAAAATAGAAAAAATTAGCTAAACTATCATATCATTCTTACACTCCTTGATTTTGTAAAAAATATTAATACCGGAATTAAATACAACATTATGTGAGATATTTAGTATTTCTGATATTAATCCTTCCTCTTTTTATTCCAATCTCATTAGCTTCAATTCCCCATCCTTCTTCTCAATATATTTATTTTAACGTTAGTTTATCAGAAGGGTATAAAATAGTCGTAGTCTCCTACTCTAATCAAACTTTTCCACTTTTGATCTTTACTCCAACACAGTTTATGTACTGGATCAAAAACTTAACTACAAGTGCAATAGTAGTAACGAATATAAGTAAGGGAAATTATTCTTTCTATTTGCCTCAAGGAAATTACATTGTAGTCATAGATGGTTATAAGAACTCTTATCCTTCCCCTCAGAACTATAAGTTGTATACTATACCCTACAATGTTTATGCGTTGATAACACAGCCAAAAAACGATTCAGCTATAGGTATAGCTGCTTATGGTGTAAGTAACAAATCTTCATGTGTTATAACTACAAATGCGATATTAGGCTATTTTAATATATCATCAATCTATGCGTATAACTCCACGTTCTATATGCATTATGGTGCGTCTCTGCAATTAAATGCTGTATTACGTGGAGGTAATCAGAGTTTATTTTTGCAAAATGTAATTAGCTTTATTACGAATAAAAACATTCTACAGTTTGTTACAAACATATGGAACTTAACTTCTCCCTTAGCAAGTTTAAATAGTTCTTTCTTTTACTTTAACTCTACTTCTTATTCTACGTATAGACTTCCCTTTGCTGGCTATCTTATAATAAATGTAAGCAATGTAAGTAACGGGGTAAAAATTTCCTTTGGATATATTATTATTCAAAATGGGTCAATAATAGAGCCTATGGTAAGGTTCTTTACTACTGCTTACTTTCCATTTAAAGGTTACATACTTGTAGACCCTTTCAATTTAACCGGGAATTATCATGCTTATGATACTGAATTCGTTTTTGGAGGGTATGAAGACGGTGAAATTACTACCTTTATTTCATTAAATGCCACCTTGGCACTTTATTATAATTCAACTTATGGCTGGACTCCTTTTAGGTCAATTTACACATATGGTGTAAATACTGGTGAGGGTGTAACAAATCTTCATGTTTCATTAATTCATGGCTACGCTAATGTTTACGTAGGTAATGAGACCTTATCCCTTCTTACAACTCATTTTAATCCCTCAAATCCATATTTGCTTTACATCCGTGTTCTCCCTTACAATTACTCCTTTTACGTTAATTCTAGTTATAAAATATATTTCCCAGAAAACATAAGTTCTAAATACGAAGTAGCTAGACTAAATTCCATCTATGTTAACGGCGTAAAAGTTGAAAATGGTTATATAATTAGCTATAGTACTCTGCCTAAAGTAGTTGAGATTTATGTAAATTACACCTATTATTTTTACGTATCTATTATTCTACCTAATGGTAGTATATTAAGAGGCTGGTATAGTAATGGTAGTAAAATAACGTTGCCAAAAGAAATTTACTTTAACAATAATGAAAGATATATTCTCACAACCAATACAGTGTATGTTCAGCAACCTTTAATTAACTATACTCCGAAATATATAAAGCAATTTAAGGTAATGGTAGATAACTCGACTTATTGGGTAAATCAAGGGAGTAATATAACCTTGTATTCCCCTACATTTCTTATTTTAACAGTAAAATGGATAGGTACTTATAATGTAACTAACGGAGCAACAGTTGAAGTTACTTCTCCTATAGTGGAGAAAGAAATAATAGGTATAAATTATGTAAATCTTTGCATTATATTAGTTTTAGTCATAGCTTTAGTATGGCTTATAAAGCGTATTCTTTCATAAGTCTATCCATAGAACAAAAATCGGAAAAAGTATGATAAGCATTATAGCCAACTTCATAATACTTGTTTAAAGCCTCCTTCACCTTTCTTGCGAATTCCTCATATTCCCTATCATATGTGTCTACTGGTAGAAGCTCGTATCTATCTTCTCCATAAAGCCAACCATTATATCCATCCTTAATAATCTCTGGTACGGCACCGTCTCTTGATGCTACAGAAGGAACTCCATTCACTCCAGCCTTCATAAAACTTGTTCCACTAGCCTCCCATCCAGAATAAGGTGTAAAGGTCCATATGTCACTAGACCATATTGCTAATTTCATTTGCTGTATATCCACCCCCTGAACGTAAATTACATTATTTCTTTTTTGAGCATATTCCTTAAACTTTTTCTCTAATTCTACACCATAATACTCATATGGATGAGCCTTTCCACCAATTATAAAAACGACATCATCCCTTAATTCGTCAATTAATCTTAATATGAATTCTGGTCTTTTATATTGAGTTATTCTCCTTACCCAGCCTATTGTGGGTTTATCACTCTCCTTTCCTAGTTTCTTTAAACTCTCTTTTTTCACTTCTTTTTTCTTCTTGATAAAATCATCAAGATCTTTGACGTTATTTAATAATGGATGTCTCCATCTGGGTATTTCAACAGCATTCGTTATAGCCTTTATTTTATGCATATGATGTGGAAATGTTTTGCTTACGTGATGAAGCATCTTTTTTGAGACTACTATTCCTTGCACGGCTGAAGATAATCCTATTTCAGTCATAACAACTGGATCAAAGGGAAATTCAAAGCCAAATTCTTCTTTGAAATATCTTGCAGGAAATGTGGGATGACCCCACGGTGCTGGTGTGTGTATTATTATTCTGTATCTAGGAAAATATTTTAATAATGGTAAGAAAGACGGATAGGCTTCTTGCAAGTCAACATATTTTATCTTATCCCAACCTATCTTCTCACTAATGTATTTCTCAGTTGCTTTAGCAAGGACTAAATATTTGTAAAATCTATCTTCTTCAGAATTCTCAATGTAAAGTTTCTCGTTAAGTCTTTTAGCCCAATCTGGTGATAAAATGTTAATAAATATAGCTTTTGCAGTATTAAGTTTATACGTTAAGTATTCGATCTTTATTTTACCCTTTTTAAGTTCTATTTCAGTCTCCCATTCTTTAACAAGATTTTTAAGCAATTCTTTCTGTTTCTCCTCATTTCCAGTATATCCTTTTCTATAAAATAATGTAAAGACAGTGTAATCAATTCCTAATCTTGCTGAGGCATAAAACTTATCTCCTTCGAGAACGCCTAAACCACCTGCAAAGTTCTCACCAAAGTCAATTCCTAACTCCGCAGTGATACTGATTATCATGTGTAATTTCTTATGAGCTTTACCTTTTAAGTGTTTCCGCATACAAATAATTTTTGCAAAATAATTTTTATTACAGTTTGGTACTGAAAAATTTTTTATCCCAAGATCTAAGGTTAAATTGTGGATAGGAACAAAATAGACATAATACTTCTTTTAATATCTAGGATAACGAGAAGCATAACAGCAGGGTTCCTTGCAGTAGTTATAGGTCTATATTTTCTTCATATAGGCTTATCATTACTTCAGATAGGAGTATTATTTGGTGTAGGTGCATTCGCTTCTCCCTTAATAGCGTTTATCTTCTCTATTTTCGCTGATATTCGAGGTAGAAAAATAGCGTTATTAATCACCTTGTCCTTCCTTCCAATTAGCATAATCATATTATTGTTGACTAACAACTTTTACTTTTTAGCTTTAGCTTCTGCACTAGGTGGTTTCGGTATTGCTGGAGGTTTAGTCGGAGGAGGAGTTGGTGCTACAGTTGCCCCCATTCAGACCGCTATTTTAGCAGAAAAAGTCAGTCAAGAAAATAGGACTAAAATATATTCTATCTTTACTTTAGCTTCAACCTATGCTGGAGCTGGTGGAGCATTGTTAAGTTATATCAAAAACTATGACGAACTTTTCGTTTTAGGTTTAGTCTTATCATTAATCTCATTTATCGTATCTGTCCCAATAAGAGTATCCCCTATTATAAGGAGAGAAAAAGATGAAGAAAAGAATAAACAAGAAAAGAATAAGGATTTAAACGTGATTAAGAAGTTTACATATACTGAATATTTAACGGAATAGCACAAGGTCTTATAACACCATTTATTCCGGTGATTTTTGAGAAATTTTATTCATTAACTCAACCCGAAATTGGTCTAGTTGTATTTTTTGGTGGAATAGTATCTGCTACAGTAATGTTCTTAACACCTTACTTTACCGAATTATTAGGATTTGTAAGCTTCATCATTATAACCAGAGGAATTTCATCAGTTTTAGTCTTAATTTTCCCATTCCTTCATATATCACTGCTAGCGGAGATAGATTATGTTTTATTTACCACATTTAGAGTTTTTGCCTTACCTTCACAACAAGCTTTGATGATGAATTTAGTAAGTGAAAGGAGAAGAGCTACAGCGAGCGGTATTAATCAGACAGCAAGACTGTTACCTTCAGCAGTGTCAACAACTTTATCCGGATTCTTATTATCTTTAGCGTTATCAATTCCCTTTATATCCTCTTTCATTGTGAACATAGTAAACCTGTTCTTATACTATAAGTTCTTCTGGGATATACCGGAAGCTCAAGCGAAAAAGAAAGTGAAATATGTTTCTATGAATGATTAATTTTATCTAATCACGTTGCTTGCAAAGATCATAAATCCAATGAATGATTAATTTTATCTACTTAAAAACACAACTACTATTATGAAAGTTCTTTTCATAGTTGGAGATGAATATGAAGATATTGAGCTTCTGTACCCATTCTACAGAGTAATTGAAGAAGGATATCAGCCAGTTATTGCAGGTAAAGAGGCTGGGGCAAAGATTGTTGGTAAACACGGTTATTCAGTTGTTGCAGATATAGCATTTAAAGACGTGAAGGTGGAAGATTATTTAGCTTTAGTTATTCCAGGAGGAAGGGGGCCGGAGAGAATAAGAACTTTGCCAGAGGTTAAAGAACTAACTAGGAGATTTTTCATAGATAAAAAGCCAGTAGCAGCAATCTGTCACGGTCCTCAAGTGTTGATTTCTGCTGGCGTAATAAAAGGTAGAAAAGTTACTTCTGTTGCTTCAATTAAAGATGATATAGTAGCTGCAGGAGGAGAATATGTAGATGCCCCTCTAGTTGAGGATGAAAACTTAATTTCTTCAAGGCATCCAGGGGATCTGCCATACTTTGCTAAAGGACTGTTAAAGGCTTTAAAAAGTGTGAGAGAAAAAAGCTAACACGATTTTTTTATTTTTTATTCTTTAATTGCATGTGGATTGTATATTCATATTTCGCAGGGATTTAAGGCTTGAAGATAATACGGGGCTTAATTATGCTTTAAGTGAGTGTGATAGGGTAATCCCAGTTTTTATAGCAGATCCTAGGCAATTAATTAATAATCCCTACAAGTCCGAGTTTGCTGTTTCTTTTATGATAAACTCTTTACTTGAACTTGATGATGAGTTAAGGAAAAAGGGAAGTAGGCTTAACGTATTTTTTGGAGAGGCAGAAAAGGTTGTGAGTAGATTCTTCAACAAGGTAGACGCTATTTACGTTAATGAAGATTATACCCCTTTTAGTATTTCCAGAGATGAAAAAATAAGGAAAGTATGCGAGGAAAACGGTATTGAGTTCAAAGCCTATGAGGACTATTTATTGACTCCTAAGTCCTTATTTCATCATAGGAACTTCACTTCTTTCTATAATGAGGTTAGTAAAGTAAAGGTTAGGGAACCAGAGACTATGGAGGGTAGTTTTGATGTTACGGATTCTTCCATGAATGTGGATTTTCTCCTTACTTTTAAGAAAATTGAGTCTCCTTTGTTTCGTGGTGGTAGAAGAGAAGGACTTTATCTATTACATAGGAATGTGGATTTTAGAAGAAGGGATTATCCAGCTGAGAACAATAACTATAGGCTATCCCCACACCTTAAATTCGGAACAATATCGATGAGGGAGGCTTATTATACTCAAAAGGGTAAAGAGGAATTTGTAAGAGAGTTGTATTGGAGAGACTTCTTTACGCTTTTAGCTTATTATAACCCTCATGTGTTTGGACATTGTTATAGGAGAGAATATGATAATATTTCGTGGGAAAATAATGAAAGTTACTTTGAAGCATGGAAAGAGGGAAGGACGGGTTATCCGATAATCGATGCAGGAATGAGGATGCTTAATTCAACTGGCTATATAAATGGAAGAGTTAGGATGTTGGTGGCCTTTTTCTTAGTCAAAGTTTTATTTGTGGACTGGAGATGGGGAGAGAGATATTTTGCTACTAAATTAGTTGACTATGACCCCGCTATTAATAATGGTAATTGGCAGTGGATTGCTTCTACTGGCGTTGATTACATGTTTAGAGTTTTTAATCCGTGGAAACAGCAAGAGAAATTTGATCCAGAGGCTAAGTTTATTAAAGAGTGGGTTGAAGAATTAAAAGACGTCCCCCCGTCAATCATTCATTCCATCTATAAGACAAAAGTCCCTGGTTATCCTTCACCAATAGTTAACTGGTTAGAAAGGGTTAATTATGTTAAAAGTGAATATAAGAATGTTAAGGCAGTTTTATAATAAATAGAAAGTTCATGCATTTATCCATAAAATGTTAGGTGAATATCGCCAGGTAAAGGCCATACAAAGCCTTATGTTAATGTATATCAAATATAGGACGTACTTTTTCTGGCTAAAGCAAAATAGAGTTTTGTATTAGCTTCTGTGAAATATACGTTATAATGATTAAATGTAACTCAAGTAAAGTTGAAATCTTAATGAACGTTTCGTTTATGTATGTGAATAGTTTTATAAAATTGTTAAATACTATAACATTGTGCAAAAGCTCCTAGTTACTGTTTCCTTGGCAATATCTGTACTTGTAATTACTATATTAAAGTTACCTAATTACGCTGTTTTATCATCTTACTTACTTGCAATCGCATTTTCTACTCTTTATGGAGAAAGAAAATTTAACTTTCTCTTCATTCTCCTAATATTCCCCTTTATAATATCTAATTACTTACCTTCATATGAACTCATGGTAGTTGCGATCGCTTCAATATCCTCATTTTATTATCCTTCTGTCTCTTACGTCTTAATACCCTTAGGTATAACTCTGTCTCTGTTTGATACTCCCTCTATAGTTGACCTTTATGTTTTTTTAGGGTTGGTAGTAGCTTATAATCTCTTGAAATATGATTCCAGGGGTATTGTAGCCTCTGGCATAATTTTTCTTATTTTTTCACCTTTCATTAACCCGGTACTGTTAGGAAATTTAGCTTATTTTAACCTAGTATTTGGTATTATATCCCTTATCGTGGAATCATCTCATGTTAAGATACCTAATAGGGTTAAGGCTCCTCTTACTCTTTTACTGTTTCCTTTGACAACGTTTCTTTTACCTTTACCTAACGTATACTATTGGTGGAGTCCGAGTTCCTTCCTCTTTAAGAATTTTCTCTCTTTATACATTCTAGGTTATGGTTACAACTTAAGGATAGATGAGTTTCCCCTATATTACGCCTCAAATTTTCTGATATTAAAGTTTGGTCAGATTTGGGGTTTACATATTCTTATATTCTTGCTATATTATGCTTCTGGCTTATCAGCTTATCTTTTCTTTGAAAGGAAAAAGTTACTCCTCTCTTTCGTTTACTCAGTCTTAACACCAGTATTTATTCCCTCATTGACGTTAGCTTATGTGACGTTACCCCTTTCTCTTTATATTGCTAACAAATTAGATGTAAAGAGGTTTCTTGCTTTTTCTGGGATAGCAGTTGTATCCGGTTATGCTTTTCCCTTTGCCTTTACAATATCCTCTTTGTTTTTAAACAGACGAAAGGAATTCCCTGTATTTTCGTTTTTATTTTCCTTATTTTGGCTTATTCCATATCTGCTTATAGGTTTTCCCAATGAGAAATTTTCTTTGCCTTCTTTAGAAACTTATATTATATTTACAGTAGCCTCAATCTTAGCTTTCTTCAGTAACAGAAAACCTTTAGCAATTTTACTAGTTGTTTCTTCGGCGTATTTTGCCCTAAACTTACCTTATTCAGATATATTATTCCCCGTTGTGATAGTACTATCTCTTTTACTCTCTGAGGAGAATAAAGTTGTTTTACCTATTTTATTAATTTCTCTCATAGTGTTTCAAGGTCTTGCATTAACTCCATCCTTAACCTTTAGTGGCATTCCCAGTAATGTTCAGAAAGTAGTTAACCAATTAGAAAATAAAAGCTTTGATTTAGTAGACTGGAATGGAAGTTATTCCTTACTTTCTCCTTACCCTATAACAAATTCGAGCGAGTTAGCTAAGTATATTGTTACTCAGCAAGGTAAGAATTTTACAGTCTCAAATAACTCAGCATATATACACGAGCCATTACCTTTAATAGTCAAGGTTAATGAATCGATAGTTACCCCGCCTAAAGTACTAAATATAACTGATTCCAACGTTACTGTAAAAGGGGATACAATATATTGGAAAATATTAAGTGGTTCTCAGACTTCTGAGATTTGGATTTCCTTATCAGCTTTAGAGAAATTTGAGGGATATCTTTATTTCAAAATGAATGTTACTGACTTAACTTACTTTTACGTTATTTTATCCAGTCCTAGTGAAACTAGGGAGTTTAAAAATACTACAGTAATACCGATAAATCAATCCATTGATCTAATTGAATTATATTATTATGCTGAAGGACCAATGACGATTGAGGTAATACCGTATTATAATCAAAGTGGTAAATTAATACCCTTACTTCAACATATTATACCCTTTTCGTTTGAAGAGAAACAAACTACTGACAAAATCCTAATTAAGCTTAACGTTTCTACTGAAGTTAATGTCTCAATCTTTAGTGGGTTCGTTTACTCTGTGAATAACTCTAAGTTCCTAAACTCTACAATTACTCTAAAGCCTGGGTTATACTATATTGTAGTTAGCTCTTCTACTCCCTCTTATCTTAGTTTTAGTATTTTAGCTAGTGTTGTTTCATTTGTAATATCATTAATCTATGTTATCTTTAGAGATAGGTTGGTGAGAATCTATGCAAAGTTTAAACAGATTAACAAAGAGAATTGATCTTATTTTTCCCATTATACTTAGTATTATAATTAACTATCTATGGTATAGAGGGTTACCGATTTATGCTGGAGATCAAGGTATCTTCATAGGCAATGGGGTTAAACCGGATTACCTAATCAACCCCGTATTATACGCTTTCACTAATTATCCTTATGGTTTCGTACCGTCAGAAGGGGGCACTTCTTGGGTTAATCTCATTTTTCTTCCTTTTGTTCCTTTAGGCAATTTAGGAGAAGAAGTTTTCTCAACAATTCTCTCAGCAATTGGATCAATATATTTGTTTAAGCTATCCTCAAGATATTATTCTCTTTTCCCTTCAATATTAGCTGCATTTTTGTATCTAACAAATTGGTTCATCTTTATAGGATTTATAGAAATGCCATATATTTTCTGGAATATAACCTTTATATATTTCTTTTTGCCCCTTATAGTTTACTATTCGTTGTTACTTGGAGAGGGAAAGACCTCTTTCTTTAAAGCCTATCCTATAATTACTGTACTAACTGCTTACTGCCTAGCGTCTTCTGGTGAAATCTTTCCTATAGCATGGTTAGGTTTTGTTTTATTGATAGGATATTACTTAAGAAATAAGGTAATCCAGTTTATCATTATAGTACTTTCATTTACAATTTCACAATTTTACTGGATTTTCTCATTTGCCTCTTATATTATACCGAAACTTCAAAATATCACAAACGCTTCTACCACTTTAGTCCTTCACTTATCATCTTCTCCTTTATATGCTTCTGTGAGTTCTTATTTGCCTTCTGTAACTCCAGTGGGTATTAACTTTATTTTTCTTATTATTATGAGTTTTATCTCACTATTAGCACTCCTTTTAAATAGACATGGAGATATCAAATATTTGTCTCTTTTATGGTTAATAATTCTTGGTTTTGATTCTATTTCCCCATGGTCTCCTATAGAGAAATTCCTAGTATCTCATTATGCGTTTTTTGCAGTTCTAAGGACTACACAGTTTGCTACTGCACCTTTTGCTGGTTTCCTATTTTCCATTATTATACCATCACTAATTAAGAAATATAACATGGCACTACTAATTCTACTTTTGATCTTATTTTCTATTTTTAATCTTCCAATCTTATCTGGGCAATTAGCTAATAGGGTAGATACTCCATCATATTTTCTTCAAGCAATTAATTATCTTAATCATCAGCAAGGAGATTTCACAATTTTAGTTTTTCCAACTGTACAATATGGCTGGTACTCCACAACCTGGTATTATGGTAATAATATCTATCTGTACTATTCTACTCATCCAATCCTGATAGGTGGTATATATTCAGGAGCATATTTTTACTATGATTATTATAAGTTAAACTTCTTGCTATATAATCTTAATATTTCTAATAGAGGCGAGATGACAGAAATTTACAACTTTTTGCTTCTATTTAATGCAAAATATATAATTATTGAAGGAGATGCTCACAGTAATATTTCATTTATTTCACTTTTATATTTGCCAGTAAAACCATATATTCAAAATTTAAATTATTTACAAAAACTTGGATGGGTTTCTTTAGTGAAAACTTACGGTCCACTATATATTTATAAAGTTAATTTAAATTCGTCTTATGCTTATTATACTAACATTTCCTCCTTACCTTTGAATGAGAATTTGAGTCAAATCTTAATTCCAGCTAAAATTAATTGGATTTCTCCTACGGAATTCGAAGTTCCTAGTTATAATTCTAAATACGTTTTAATTACTTTTGCTTACTCTCCATACTGGGTTTCAAATTTTGGAAAACCGGGAGATGCTTCTAATTTTACCGTATACTATAGTGGAAGTAAGGAGTTAATTATACATGATGCCTTACAAGGAGAGTTAATTAAAGATGACATTTTTGGGTTTCTATCAATTATTATTCCAGTAATTATTAGCGGAATAGATATTGTGATAATAAAGAGAAAAATTTTTAAATAGAATAATTTACAAGTATCTATGATTCACGTTATTATACCAGCTTATAATGAAGAACGAAGAATTTCGCAAACACTTTCCTTGATAAAACAGAAATTTCCTGACGTTGAAATATTAGTGATATTTGAGGGAACGGATAATACTCCAGAGATAGTAAGGAAGTTTGGGGGAATTGTGTATGAAAATAAGACTAGATTAGGTAAGGGTGGATCAATAAAAATTGGATTAGAACTAGTTAAGGGAGAGAGAGCTTTAATCATTGACGCAGATTTACCCACCACAGAAATAGAAAGGGTAATCAGCGAGAATGCAGACCTTGTAATTGGTTTTAGAGATCTAAGCAGTATGCCACCTAAAAGGAGATTTTTACATTATGGTTATATGCTCTTAGTTAAACTCTTCTTTCCCTCTTTAAGAAAATTTAATGATATTCAATCTGGAATCAAGTTTATAAACGTAAGTAAGGCTAAGGAGATCCTTGATGAGCTAATTATGAATGATTACGTTTTTGATACAAACCTAGTTTATGCTTTTGTTAGAAAAGGATACTCCGTAAAAGAAATACCTATTTCATATAATCATAGGGAAGAAGACAGTAAAATATCTAAGAATTTAATTAAAATGATAATATTTATGTTCTTGTCGTTAGTTAAACTTCGTATATATTATTCACCCTTTAAAAGAATAATATACACAAAAACATTTTTAAAAGTACAAAATTGGTTAATCAATAAATTAAGATGATGATAGGTCCGAAGACTAATTGGTGAAGAGATCGATCCTTTCTGATAACAACTTATTATTTCATAAAAATTTTAATTAAATAGTTTAAAAAATACTTTAAATGAGAAGTTCTCTGTCTAAAATGCTTATTTTTAAGACAAGTATTTGTAAAAACGCTAGGAAATTATAAAATATAACTATTTTCTTACCAAGTAATAAACTTGATCAACACACAATTACTATCGAATATAATCAAGTCCTCAGTTTGGAAAAGTACTGTTTATTCAGCAATGTTCAAGTAGATCACAACAAGTCATAAACTCATCATTTAGTGAAGCTGACTCACAACTTTTAATGTTTATATTTAATTCTCTATAAAGAAGATATATTACGAGAATATAATTTTATATTATTATGAGATGACGCTATGAGATTTCATTTAGTCCAGAAAGTCCTATAAATTATTTATTTTATGTGAAATATGTAAATGAAATCTTCTAAAATTTATGCTAATTTAATGAATGATAGAGATTATACAATACATTTTCATTAATTTCAAAAAATAAATTATTTTGTTAGAAGTTATGAAATTATATAATGTAAAAAATCACTTAGTTACTACTTTATTTCTACCTTCTACTAAACCTCCAATGATACTTAGTATTGATAATACACATGGTGCGAATAATCCGACTATACCGCCTTCAATCATTAATTTCCAATCATTCTTATATACACCATAGAATGTTACAATAGATCCTATTAGTCCTATAATTCCTAGTCCTATTACTGCATCACCAGAGACTGCTAGGATTTTGACTAAATGATTGATTAATGGCTCTCTTGTCACAATGCTAGTTAAACTAGCTATTATAGTAATTAATCCTCCAATTCCACTTATTATTCTTCCTATCATCTTTACTCACCAAATTAGAGTCTCATAATATCACCTTTTAAATTTTACTATAATGAAATAAAGAAATACCTATATCTGCTTAAAATATAAATAAATACAAAACTATAATCGCATTTTATAAAAATAAATTTAACTCTGAAAAAGTAGAGCTAATTAACCTTCTCTTTATAAAGAATAAAATATAGATTATATTATATATTTTTCTTTCTAAAATCAACATTTTATTAGGAATAATTCCATAATAACGTAAGGGTTTCTCGTTTATGAGCTTAACCTCATTTGTCTTTTATATCTTCTATCAAATTCCATAGTTCGTCTTTAAGAATAATTAAACTAAAATATAAAAGTCATTGTTAACCTATTTAAACAAATTTCTTGAAAAATAAAATAGTTACCACAAATAGAAAACTTGCATCTATGAGCAAATACTACTAAATGTTGAAACACCATATTAATTATGGTCTTGATATTTGGATATATTGGCTGCACTATGAGTTCAGAAATAGTTTAAGAGTATTATATTCTTCTTCTGCTACTTTTTCCCACGAACTGTAAAAAGATATAAATTCTTCATATTTCTTATCAAACATAGAATTGTAGTCTTCTTCCTTAAGCTGGAATATATTAATAAACTTCTTTCGCCGTATTCTTTATATCGAATTCCTTAACTAATCTTACCGCATTAAGATTTCCGTATATTTCAGCTATTGCAGGTAAGCCATAAGCTACTACTGGCGTTCTCGTGGCTAAGGATTCTAACATAACAAGTGAAAATGAATCAAAATGGGTCGGATATATAAAAACTCTTGCTTTTGCGACAGTATTATATAATTCTTCTATGGGAAGAAAACCTACATAGATCACATCATCAGACTTCATTGAAAGAAATTTGTTTTCTATATTTTTATTATAGAATTTTCCGCAAATAACAAGTTTTGTATTATTTAGTTCCTTTTTAACTTCTTTCCATATCTTGATAAGATCAAAGATACCCTTTTCCGGTATAAGTCGGGCAAAAAAGACAAGCATAATTCTCCTTTTCTACTTTATGCTTTGGGTAATGGCCTAAATCTAAAGCTAGGGGCGGATTTAAAGCTTTTGACGGAATATCTTGTCTAACTATTTTTAATTTCTTTAATTCTTCAACTGAAGTCCATGAAATTCCTAATAAAAGATCCAAATCCTTTGCGTATTGTCTAAAAACTCTAAACGTATAAAGGTTTCTTATATACTTAATTCTCCTCCAGTACCTGCTTGGCTAGGTGTCGCTATACTAAATATCTTCATTATTAGTATCAATTTCAATTTTTCCGTATATAAAATCTTTTACTTGTTATGTTCGCTTAAATTCTGATCTGAGATATACTTCGTCTTGAAAGAACAAGGCTTTACGCTTACCTCTATTTTGTAATCATAGTTAGTTAATTAACCTTTCTTTTTAAAAAATAAGGACCCCTTTGGCTTCATTAGCTTTTAATGCAAACTCTGATACACCGCTTTGTTTAACCTTATACGCGAACTGATCTTCAGTAATACCTTTTACTTTCATTCCAAATTCACAAGCTGCGATCTCCACGTCTTCTTCTCCCATCTCTATAAGGTTATCCATGTAATACTTTAACGGCTTAGCATTATTTAGTACAATTTTCTCATTTTCTTTAGTTAATGCTTTTAAAGCATCCATTGTGAAGAACATATACACTTTATTTCCTCCAGAGACAAGACCTATTGCAGTTATAATGCCCATATATATTTTCTCATTTTCTCCAGATACCATCATTATAGCATAGTCAACCATGTTTCTCCTTCACCTCCACAAATTTTACTAAATTATACCAAAAGAGGATAAGACCTAAATAAACAACAGCGTAACAAATGTATCTTGTAGCTGTTAAATATCCATCAAACTGTTGTGTTTGTACATATACTGCGAAATTAGCATTAGATAATGCTAAGTTATCAGCATGAGTTAGATATATTTCGCTAAACTGATACCAACCTATAGCGAAAAGTGATAAGATCAAAGGTGCAATTATTCTTCTAATATATTTACTCTCCACCATTTCTCATAACCTCTCTTGAACTTTTACAGCTAGCCATACACCCCCTAACATTCCAAATAAGAAGATTATTCCGTCATAACCTAATTGGGCAAAGTTTGTCCACATTAATCCAACGTTACATCCTAATGCCATTCTCACTCCTATGCCTACTAACATTCCACCAAGAAATCCTATCAACAATCTCTTTTTCTCTTTTGGTATTCTAATTTTGAAATCACCACTCAAAAATGATGCTGCAAATGCTCCTATACATAGCATAACAACCATTAATGTGCTAGGATCTACTATGGGTAATGAGTCATTAAACCATGGGGTATTTAAGAACAAGTTTATTCCGGGAATCATTAGTAAGTATTCAAAGAATCTACCACCATCAGAAGATGTTATTACTAGGTAATTGAAAGTATAACCTGCACCCACAATGAATACAAAGATCATATCTAAAGCTAGAATTACTGTTGATAAGTTTGTACCATAAGGTTTCTTTAATAATAGCATGTCTAAAGCTTCCTTTTTCCAATCTTTTTTCTCTTCACCCTCTTTTCCAACACTTATTGGAGCTGGCGGTTTATATGCCATAATTCCTGGTGTACTCATTCTAAAATTCATATTCCATTTCTTTTTAGTGTATTGCTGTAGGTAAATTCCCAGAATGATTAAAGGTAAAGATAGGATAAGGGTAGTGATGTAAACAGCCATTGGAGATACGGAATGAAATATAACGTAGGGTAAATACTCCACATAACCACCTAATGTAGTAGAGAATATCCCTTTTTCCATAGTGTATTGTTGAAAAGGCCAAATACCAATAGCAAAAATGTAAGTTCCAATCATCATGCCAAATAGTTCTATCCAGTTTTGAACGTAACCACTTGCAGCTCTATAAAGCATTGATAAATTACAGCCACCGGCTAATGCTGCTCCAAAGCCAAATACAAAAGACCCTACAAGGATGTACCAGCCTGCAAAGTAGTTAAAATAATATTGGTCAACGGCAGGAATTATCCCAAAAGCCACAAGTAGACCACATCCTAATGCTGAAAGTCCGAATAGAATTAATAATGCTCCGAATCTTTCAAAACTTCTAGTTGTAAAAATTGAAGTCATTGCGTTAACAAAACAATAGTTTCCCCTTTGCGCTACCCAACCTAAAATAAAACCGCTTAAACCGAAAAGACCATAAATTAAAGCCCAACTTTCTTGATATACGGGTTGTAATACCATACTAGGTGGCATTAACTATTTCACCTTAAGTATTCTAACACGATAAACCTCACCATCTTTAATTATTACGTATGGATAACCTAAGTTTTTAGCCAATGAGGGTAATGTTACGTCTACCGCTGGTTGATGATCAGTTAAAACTTCAAGTAATTGTCCAACTTTCATTTTCTTTAATTTTTTACTTGCTTCCATTTCTGGGACTGGACAAGATTCACCTCTTACATCTAATACTTGGTCTGGGTTTCGTAATTTAAGATCTTCACTCATTTTAATCCCCAAAATAATTAATGAAAAACACGTTTTTAAAAAATACCTCTTTATAAACCTTTATATTAATTAATTTGAAATTAATTTGATTAAATATGTGGGTAACTTATCCTTTGCGAGGGTAATATGTTTGTTTATTTCATTTTTCCACATAAACTTTAAAGGTCCTTCATACCATTCCCTAACTCTAATTCCAGTATATTTCTTATGATCGTAAATGAAGAAATCGAAACCTAATGTGGCTTTTAAAAATGCAATTTTATTGTAACTCTCATACTTTATAATTACTGTATTAGGATATTTTTCCATTTTTATAAACAAAGGCAGTTCAAAAGGAATTATATATTTCATTGATATGGAGTAAGCTGAATAATTGATTTGCTTAACACCCTTAACTTGGGGCACAAAGCTCATTAGTATTGAAGGGTCTAGAAAAGCATCAACAACTTTATTGAATGGTAAATTAACTTGAATTTCATCATTTAATTGTACAGCACCTTTTTCTTCTTCATGAAGCTTAAGAATTCTTACCACGTAATAGTCTTCCTTTTTAATAACTATATAAGGATAACCAAATCTCTTAGCAAGGTAAGGTAACGTTACGTCTACTGCTGGTTGATGATCAGTTAAAACTTCAAGTATTTCTCCATCAGTCATTTTGTTGAGTTTTTTAGCCGCAAGAGTTTCTGGTATAGGACACTCTTCTCCTCTAACATCTAAGACTTCTGTGGGCTTTTCGTTTTTCAATTTCTCTTCAATACTCATCATAATTTTGTTGTTTGTTCTTCTATTTAAATTTTGTATTAATAACCTAATTTTAATTAAAAATTTATTATTTCTCTACATAGATAATGTACTTATCTTCATCTTTCATGACTGAATATTTGCATCTGAAAAAATTTGCTAATGGTATAATGTCTCTTTCTACAATTGTAAAATCGTCTGTAATTATTTTTATCTTGTCTCCTTCCTTCATTTTTCTTAACCTAGAATAAACTGTTAAGTGTGGCTGTGAGCAACATAAGCCTATAAGATTTAATTCCATGAATCATTATATCTTATCATGAAATATAAAAATTATCTATTATTCCTAAAAATTATGAAAATTATATAAAATTTATATAGTAGTTAATAAGGTTTTTATCATGATGGAATTAAAGTTATCTAACCCAATTACACTTATAGATATAGAAAAATACTATAAATTATATTGTTTAAAATCCATAAAAAAGTTAGATTGGGGTTATGAGGGAGAAATTGAACTATTACGTCTTCTCAGGTTTTCATGTTTTATAGTTAAGAAAATAGATAGAATTGATATTTTTGACAAAAATGGTAAATTCAAAATTTACATAGAATTCTCTAGCGATAAAATTAAAATTAGTGGTCAAGGAGATAAACTAATTGTTAACAGCATAATAAATAGAATTGCTAAAAACATAGAAAAATATGGTGCTTCAATAGTTAAATATGTTGGGGTACAGTACTCTAGGGATAATAAAACAGTTTTATTTAAGACAGTACCAGATGAAATATTAGATTTAAGAGGATATTCTTGCCCCGTACCAGAAATAAAGACTAAACAAAAGTTACTAAAGATGGAGAAAGGAAAGGTTTTAGAGGTTTTAATAGATAATCCAGCCGCTATTGAGTACACATTACCAGAGGTCGCTAGATTGTTTAATTGTAGATATGAAATATACAATATGGGAGATTACGCTTCATTTGTTTTCACAAAGCTAGATAATACAAGAACATACACTAATTATACTGAAGTAGTAGAAGAAGTTAAAGAAAATGAGATAAAAGAACTAATAAAGGAGAGCGATTTCAGAGCTTTCCTTTATTCTTATTTTGATCAGATCGTTGAGCAAAGAAAAGCTATGCAATTGCAGCTAGAAGACATTAAATATCAAGGTTATACAGTCATTTCAGCTGCACCTATAGGTAGGGGATGGTTGTTTACGGCATTAGTAAATGGTGATAATATAATTGCAGCAAGGTTAGATGTAGAGAATAACTCATTTTACAATGAAGATGCGTTAAAACGTCTTCCTATTGAAGGCGAGTGTAATATATTTTATTTAAAGCATACGGAACGAACCGATTAAAGGTGGGTAATATGGTAAAAGATGAATGTGGATGTGTAATTACAAGAAAATATGCTTCAGATTTCTTAATAAAGAGGGTATATGATAAACCTAAGGGAAAAGAAATTGCAACAGTGAGAATAGATGAGAGTAGGTGGTTCAAACTATTTTATGATGGAGAGAAAATAACTTATAAATCAAGTGAATGCCCAGTCACTATAATTACTTTAGAGGCATTGTGTGAGGCATTTGAAGAAAAGAAGGATCCTAAGGAATTCCTTAACTCAATAAAGGGTTTTACATTAAACGATATAGCAAAAAAAGTAATGGAACAATTTTTGGGTGTTATAAATGAAAAAAGTGGCCTACATAGTTGAGTCAAATTTAGGAAGTTATATTTTAGGTAATATGATAGTACCTCAGTTAGAGGAAGATAGACATTACGTAGAAGTTGTAGGCATGTTCTTTATTCACGATAATGTGTATTTACTCTTGAGAGGAAATCCATTAGCTGAGAGATTAGATAAACTAAGTAAGGAAAAAGGAATTTATTTACAAGCTTGTGATCAATGCGTATATATGAGGAATATTGCTGATAAGTTAATAAACTCTGTAAGGATTGGCTGTTTCCCAGATTTTTATAGAGCTATTATTGATAAAGTGGATTTAATAATTACAATTTAACTTAGTTGTGATATTTCTGAATAAAGGGTTTAAAAAACAAGTATTTTTAAATACCTACTTTGCTTACAATAATTATGTATGAAGAAAGTAAGCAAACTTGAGAGAGGAATGTCATATAAAATCTTATTACTAGTAGGTATTGTAGTTATACTTCTAATAGGAATAGGAGCAGCGTATATAATGATGAAAAGCCCGTCGACTACTACTTCTACTACCACCACTTCTTCTCCATCATCTTCTGTTACTGTCTCTTCTTCATCAGCTCCAAATAACAACTTCTATCTACTCGTATTTACTCAGAAAGGGATAGTTCAAGCAATTAATCCTTTTACTCAAACATCTAACTTCCTTGGTTTTCAGCATGTTGTGAATATTTCTACTAGTGTACCCCAGCAAGTTTACTATTGGGATGAAGTTCCTGCAGGAGAGATGTTTAATGCAAGCTATATTGTTATCCCGGTAAATAACGGAAGTGTGTACATTATAAATCCATCAACATTAAAAGTTGTTGAAACATTAAACGTTGGAAAAAGTGTTGGGTTTATAGGTGTTGCTTACTCGCCAAATCAACAATATGTAGCTATTGCTGACGGTCCATCTGGAGTGGTTGAGGTAATCAACTTGAAAAACTTACAAGTAGTATGGAAAGACACTTTTGTTTCTCCTACTGGGAAAACTTATTATCCATGTGATGTGAGATGGTCTCCTAATGGCGAATATCTTATAGTTCCTATGAGATTTAATAATACTGTTGATTTAATCTCAGCATCTAATGGAAGTGTAGTTAAAATGGTAGTAGCATCTTTAGGTTCACAACCTTATATGGTGTCTCCAAATATGCAAGGTACAATGGTTGCCGTTGAGTATGCTGGGAATAATTCGGTAGGATTTTATTCACTTCCAAACCTACAGTATATGGGTATGGTTCAAATGCCTTCTGGAGTAACTCCACAAAGGGGAGTCTTTACTCCAAATGGTCAATACTACTTAGAAGCGCCTGCAAATAAAAATGAAGTTGTAGTAATCTCCACCTCAAACTTCCAAATTGCTCAAACTATATCCTTACCCAGTATTAACCCACAAGGTTTAGCATCTATTGGAATAACTCCCGGTGAAAGCTATGCTTACGTTGTTATACATGGTTCAGTCTCAAGCGGTGGAATGATAGTTCTAATAAACTTACAAACTCTTAGTGTAGCTTATGAGGTACCATTAACTACTGCACCAGCTTTTGTTTTACCAGTTAGTGTTTCAACTGCAACATATTTGGTTGATAATGTGTTACTACCACCAATAACTGGTCTTCACTGTTAGGTGAACTTAATGAAAATAAACCCTTTTTTCTATGTTTTCATCTTTTTTAATGCCACTGTATTCTTACCCATAGTAATAACTGGTTTGAAAGTATATTTTCTATGGTATTATCCATTCACAACTTCTGGTCAAGCATCATTTTTAGATCCTTTCCTTTTAATCTGTATCGTTTATGTAACCTTAAGTGTAATCATAGGTTATATTGTTTATAGAATGAAAAAAGGTAGGTTTATCCTTGTTTCTGGTCCTATGAGGTTAAGGAATGTGATAAAAGCGACTTTAAAGGACAGTGTCGGGAAATGGTTAGTCTTTACCTATGTAATCTCATATTTTATATCATTCATGATAGTTTCTGGTTTACTACTTTTACCTAATGTCAATGTAAGCCCATATTTTTTGTCTTTAACTGAAATCTCATATCAAGGTTACGGACTTATGCTTTACGGTAATTTCGTATTTAATCTATGGTTGCTTATTCTTGGCTTAATAAATGACCTAGTACTTACCATAGCTTTAATCTTAGGTTATTACATTATGTCCTTAATTTATGTGTCATTACATGCTTATGACTGGAAAGTTCCAAGCTCCTTTAGAATAACGTCTTTTAATACACTAGCTGGATTCCTTTCTGCTTCTGTTCCCTCAATAGGTACAATAGCTGGGATATGTTGTTTAACTCCAACAGCAATGAACTCCCTTTTATTTCTTCTATCTAATATTCCACTAACTAAAGGCATTATGTGGAAATATGGCACTTTCCTTGTAGGAACATGGACAGGTGGAATTTTACAAGCTTTGTTTTTAGCTTCTCCTACACTTCTGGGCTTTATTCTTATTGGTGTTGGTATATATGAAATATACAAAATATCGAATACTTTAGCTAGGAGGGTGAGGTTATGAGCCAATTAAAGATTGAATTTTGGCCAAATTTTATGAGATTAGCTTTAGCCACTATCTGGATTTATGCTGGTGTATTTGAAAAACTCCTTAACCCTGGTTATCTAAATCCAAGCTCAACAAGTTATGTTGGAATAACCATAGAAGTGTTGATGCAAGGTCCTATTATGAGACCATTTTTAGAATATGTAGTATTGCCTCATGTTTTATTAGTGGGAGAGTTAGTAATGATTGGGGAAATATCGTTTGGAATATTGAATCTTTTGGGTTTAATGACTAGATTTACCAACACAGTAGCATTTTATACTAACTTAATCTATTTCCTTTCAGCGTATTGGGTAGATACAGAAGAATATGGAATAAACTTATTAATGATGATCATAGAACTTTATCTTATCTATAAAGGTTCACAAGACTTCGGATTAGATGCTTTAATTAGAAGAAAAGTTAAGCAAGTAGAAAACGCAAAAATATTGTTCCTTGCAGGAAGTGTCTTATACGCATGTGTAATACTCTACCTATTGTTTATCTAAATTTTCACGTAATTACTATTCATACTCTTACCATGGCTAACATAAATGAAACTTGGTTTTAGATCTAATACTCTTTGTACACTTTTTATCATTTCTCCCATATTTTCATAAATTTGTGGATATGTCAAATAATTTCCTCTCCCTTGTAACATATCACCTACTATAACTGAATTTATTGGTTCCAGATAGAGAGAAATAGAATCATCAGTATGTCCAGGGGTGTAAAGTACCTTCACTCCCTTTACAATTTCCTCCTCATCTTTAAGAGTACAATCAACTTTAGTTGGTTTTAATCCTCTGGAGAAGAGTGAGAAGAGAGGAAAAACAATTTTTAAACCAAGAGAGTGGACAACCGGCTTTCTTATTAACCCTTTCTCTAAATATTCTTTCCCTTTCTCATGAATACAAAATTCTGCGTTAGTCAATCCTCTAATCTCGCTAGCCCCACCAATATGATCTACATGAGAATGTGTAAATATAATATATTTAACATCCTTTAAGTAGTTTTGTAAAGTTTTCCCACTACCCGGTGTACCAGTATCAACTAAAATATTTCCTTCATCAGTCTCTATCAGAAACGCTTTCACAAAACGTAATTGTATTTCCTTGACTTGCATATTAATCAATTTAACCAGAAGAAGAAAAAGCTAACTTAAATAGCTGGGCTATAGCCCACATTACCCCATAAGTTGTGTTAAGGTTTAAATCTTTATAAGAGAGAGCAGATTTCCCTTTGCTTTCTTTAAGTTGTTTAAAGTACCATTCCACGTTATTAAATACCTTATCTATCAAATATGTAGCCAAACTTCTAACTACTTTATTTTTACTCGTGGCCGTAATTGTTCTTGCTAATTTTCTAGTTATTTGGAGATCGTATTTCCATGTCATATAAAGTAAATCCCAATATCTAGATGGGAGTCTCTCTATTGCTGGTAAAGGATTATCCCTAATTTTTGAAGTACCCATTGGGATTACTGGTAGTGGGAAAATCCAAGCAATTGGTTTATGATCTATTATATACTCGACTAACTTTATTGATTGTTCAACATCCTCATCTGTTTCATCTGGATAGCCAATAGTCATTGTATAACAAGGATAAATATAACTGTCATTCATGATTGCTGTAGCCTCAACAATTAAATCTTTCCAATTATTATATCCCCACGGAAAAGCCTTCATTTTCATATATTTATTAAATATTTTCTCACTGCCAGTCTCTAACCCAACAACTGGAGATACGGCCTTTTGTTCATTCCATCCTGCAATCTCACTCATTTCCTTAATAGTTCTAGGACTAAGTTTTACTGGTGCGGCTGATATATGAGCAAAATTAATGTAATCTACTCCCGCCTTCTTTAACTCTGTATATAATCTTATTATAGCATCATGATTTACTTCCCTTAAACTTTTAGCCCCATAAAGCATCATATCATCTGTAATTAAACTAACATCTTTAATTCCAGCCCTCATATTAACTTCTACTTCCTTCAATATATAATCAATTGGGAATGAGATAAAGGTGTCTGGAGTAACAGAGCAGAACCAGCAACCTCTAGGACAACCCCTAGTAATTTGAACTTCCCCACCTCTTGCTGCATTTATAATTGGAGGGATTTCACTTAATTTTTTAGGATATCTAGCCTTAACTACTCTAGGTACTTTTTCACCTTCTTCTAATTTTTTAACTATTTCTGGAAAATCAATCTCAGCATGACCAATAAAGACAACATCAATCCATTCAGGTGGCTCTTTCTCTAACTGCCAAGCACCAGCACCACCAACTACGACTTTTATATCATATTTGCTTTTTATTTTCTTTATTTTTTCACCTAATTCCTCAAAGAATTTTGCTGTCCAAGTTTTACCTCCACCAAAAATTATACTTAATTTCATACTTACTGGTTCAATTCCTAGGGGGTCATGAGTGTTAATACCTATAACCTTAGCCCCTTTGCTAACTACTTTTTCTAACTTTTCCGGTGGAGTAACTATTACGTTAAAACCGTGAGAAGTTAATATGGCCTCAACTTTTCTTAAAGGATATGGTGCAAATATTGCCCTTCCATCCCTATCAGTTTTTTCCGGTGGAGTAAATATTTTATCCATGAAAATTCTTGGAACTAAACGGTATGGCAAACAAGCTACATAACCTAATGGGGAAATCCCACCATAGTCTGTGAAAGTACCCCTTTCAGCAGTTAAAACTACATCATAAGGGATTTTGACATCACCTAATTGTATTTGGATTATTAAAATTTAAACTTTCATATGTTAAATGATTCGATAGAAAACTTTTAAACGTATAAAAGGAGTTATTAAATTTTTTTAACATTTCATGAGATTTTTTAAGTTCTAGCAAATGTGTAAAAAATTAACTTTCTTATAGTAAAGTTAAATTTTATAAAAGGAATACAAACTTACAATCATGTCTTGTAAACCAAATATTTTAGTCCTCTTTTATGGATACGGTTCAATAGTTGAATTAGCTAAGGAAATAGGAAAAGGCGCTGAAGAAGCTGGTGCTGAAGTAAAAATTAGAAGAGTTAGAGAAACTTTACCACCAGAATTCCAATCTAGGATACCGTTTGATAAGGTAAAAGATATACCAGAAGTTACTTTAGATGATATGAGATGGGCAGACGGATTTGCAATCGGTTCTCCAACTAGATATGGTAATATGGCAGGAGGTCTAAAAACGTTTCTAGATACTACAGCCATTCTCTGGAAAGATAATGTTCTTTATGGCAAGCCAGTTACGTTTTTCACAGAAGCTTCAACAGTTCACGGAGGCCATGAGACTACAATACTAACAATGAGTACATATGCATATCATTTCGGTATGATAATCGTTCCTATAGGCTATGGTATACCAGAATTATTCCAAACTACGACTGGTGGAGGTCCTTATGGAGCAACACATCTAGGTTCAAAAGAAGAGCTAGACGAGATGGAAAGGAAGATTGCCAGATTCCAAGGAAAAAGGATTACTGAGGTTGCTAAAGCTATTAAGTGCTGTAACAAATAAATTAGGTATAATAGTTATAACTATTCCTTTTTTAATTAGCTTATGTCATCCCTTTTTGATAGTATAAATGCTTACGATGTAAAACCCTTCAAAAGAATGGGTGTAACCATAGACGAGGAAATTTATTATGCTAAGCTACTTATGAACTTTTTATCGCGTTTTAATCTTAATAAGGTTTTAGAAATAGCATGTGGTAACTGTTTAATCTTCATGTATGCTAGAAAAATTGCAAAACAGATATATGCTATTGATGATTGGAAGGGAGAAGATATTAATAAATGGACAAAAGGAGTAAAAGACAATGTAACTATTGTACAGAATTTATTTCCATTACCATTTAGGTCTTCTTTCTTTGACGCTGTTTATTCTTTTCTTTACTTTTATAATGTTACTAAGAAAGAAAGGAAAGATAAAATAGAAGAAATATACAGAGTGTTAAAAAGTGATGGAATCTTAGTCCTAGCTGATATTGATATAATGAGAAGTATTAGGAAGGATTTCTTAACCTATTTTGATGAGGTCGAGTTTTATATAGATCAAGGCATTTTCATTTCTATTATGAAGAAAAAATTCCCTTAAAAACTTAATAAAGATTAGTTTATTTGTCCATAAATAAGTTAAGGAAAAGAGAATAACTTACTTTGTTCTCTTGTAATATAATCTATGTAGAGAAAATCATTTTTCCAGAAATATATCTTTAATAGTTCCACTTATTCATTAACAGAGTTTCAAATAATACAAATTAGACTATTCTTTTCAATCTTAATAACTCAGTATAGCATTTATAGGAAAATCGTTATATTTTTACGTTACGTTAAACAAATGTAAGATATATTGTACTATTAGCTGAAAATTCCTTATGATTAACGAAATAAAGTAAGGAAGTAAATTCAAAGTATTTATTAGTTTATGAAAAAATATTATAATTTTTTATGGTGAGGGAATTTCCTTAAACTACTATTAGAGATCGGATAAGATGCAAATATTTCCGCAACAGTTCATGGGACTGTAGAGAAATCCCTTACTATTACTGAGTCAAAATATGAGCGAAGAAGTTTTATCTTATCTTTGCTTTCAAGAACTACTATTGGATATGCGCCATAATATAGGTATTCTATCATTAGGAAAGCAATAAGCCCTTCTGAGAGTGAAATTTTGACTATTAAACTCACACTAAGTTAGCACTAACAACAAGTAACAACGTATTAATAACAAGGTCATAATTTAAATAATGACGAATAGTTTTACCATATTGTATTGTTTATGTGCTGAATATTAGGTAAAATTACAATTTACAATAAGCTCATAATAAATAATTTAGGGTTAACTAATTCTCGTTGGCTTTTCTCACTTTGTAAAATAATATTATTAAGATAGAAGCAATCAAATTCTCCGATTCAATTTTTGTACTATCTCTCTCCAAATCTATATTTATAAGTCTCAATTTTGCTACTTAGATTATCGACAAGTAATCTCGTCTCAAAAGTCACATTTTTACCATTCATCTCCTCTTCAGCTTTATACAAGTAATCCCTAGCCTTCAGATAATAGTCCTTATTTCCATAAGCAATTGCGTTTTGTAAATACATCAATCCTATCATAGCTAATCGCTTTACATACTCGTTAGAATCATTCTTGTAAAAGTTAAGTCCTGCCTCAAATGATCTTATATATTTCTCATCAATAGGTTTTCCACTATCTGGTAGGATAGTAATCGTTTTTCTTCTTCTCGTGAATGGAGAAATCATATTGTGACTTAAGAGGTATCTATTGAAGAAATAATAAGATATAACGACAACTATAATAGGCACTATAGTACTAAGGTTATTGGCTAACGTAGGATTATGAAAAACGTAATAAGGAATTGAGAATGATATGAAGACTGAAACTGCTGTGGGCAATCCTACAAATAATAAGAACAGACTGAGCCATTTCAATAAAGATATTCTATGAGGTTCTTGTCTATCCATTTATATCACATCTATATCTTTTTACGTAAGTTAATAAAATTAACTTAGATAATAGTGAAGTTGTCTTTTGAGATAAACATCCTATAACTACTTACGTATAATTTAGCAAATCCTATTGAAATAGCTCATTATGTTGTTACATAAATTTGATAAGTTGGGGTTTTTAATCAATATTAAGAAACACTCATCGTTAACCTTTCAGTTATGTTTTGTATTGATAATCAAATATCATTCAAATAATCACATATTTTACTAGAAATATTCTTTGTATTTTGTATATAGCGATATTAAACTGGATTGAAACGTTAGATAGCTATATTAGTAACTAATATAGCTTTATGCGAACTTTTTGATCCTTATCCCAAATCTAGTAGAGAAGAATTTTTTGATAATGAGGAAATAATTGATGAAGTAGAGAAACTTTTAGAATGAAAATTTTGGCCGTTAACTATTGGGCCTAAAAGGACTGGAAAGACCTCAATAATTAAGATAGTAAGTAACGAGTTAAAGGGAATATATATAGATGCTTCTGGGATAAAATCACTTAAAGAATTGGATAAGGCTTTAATTAACTCTCTTCAGGCTAAGATTCAAATAAATTTGAAAGTGATAAAGATAGAGATAGACAAGAAATCAGTTAAGGGATTACAAGACCTATTAAATAAACTTGGAGAAACGATAATATTTATAGATGAAATTCAAAACATTATCTTAACTTGGTTTATCTCATTATTATCTAACGCTTATAACAATTAAGAAGTTAGGTTTGCTTTAACGGGATCAATGATTAGGGTTACTAAAACCTTGATATGGGAGGGTAAAGGGAACAAATTAGGGACTAGCTTTAAGGGTAGGGACCTCACCCTTTAAAGTATCCCCTACTGTTTAGTTAACTCTGTAAATTGTGACGGAAGCACCTACATTTCAACAGATCAAATGGTATCTTAATGGCCCAGAGTAGTATTTGCAGCAACATCTCATATGATACTTAAGGGTATGGTAAATGAGGGGTTTGAGATTAAATAAAGTGGACTACAGTCTCTATAAGATATCCTTGGAATTAACCTTCAAGAATTACTGGAGAGCATTTCGATCTTCCCTATTACATAGGTAACATTTTGATATACTTAGTTAAACATGCATTAAAAGTTAAATCTTAACTAATCTTTTTAACGCATACTTATATGTAAATCCCCATGGGGCAGCACTACCTATATAATGGTCTAGAAATGGATTATCTGGATTTCCGTCGTTAGAGTGGATTAATGAAGGTTGGTTCCACATTAACCCCTTGTCTACTAAGTTATCCCACTCTTTCTTTGCAATATCTAACCACTCCCTTTTTCCCAAACTGTAACCTAGAGCTGATAGTGAAAAGACCAGTCTAGGCCATGAGGAAGTCAATTGAGAATCTAAATCGTCAAGGCTCTCTCCCTCTTTAGCCATATTAGGAGTACAGTATTTTGATGCATGGCCATTTACTCTGTATATCTCATCGAGTGCAGATAAAATCGCACTTCTATCTGCAACGACATCTAGATCAAGTAAATAGGCCCACCATTGGCCAAATATCTGTGCTGAAAATACTGCTTTATGATGATTTGGCTTTCCGGTCCATGGGATAAACTTCTTACCATCAAATAACTTCATCAAAGATGATTTAGCCTTACTTAGTAAAGACGAGTAATAGGAAGTGCTATCTCCTACAATTTCTGCAATCTTTATCATAGCCTCTAATGCAGCTATGTACACTGTGGAAATATAACTACAAACACCTTCAATAGGAACACAATCAAATCCTTGATCTGTAGATCCATCAACTTCTGGTAATCCGTCTCCGTCTTTATCTTTGGAAATTATCCAGCTCATTGCTTTTTTAACATAAGGATAAACGCTTTTTAGAAACTCTTTATCTTTAGTCCTTAAGTAGTACCTATATACCATCAGTACAAAAGTGGTGTTAGTGTCTTTCCACTTTGGCGGTGCTGTAGTTCCATCTGATGGGGCATCAAATGAGTATGTACCTAAATCATGCGGGATATACCCGTCTTCCCTCATGTTTAATATAAACTGCTCTATCGTTGATTTTTCAAGCATCGGGAACATAAGCACTACTGGCAATGACCCCGTCTCATAACAAACTCCGCCTATTGTTGATAGCATAGTACCTACTTGTGTACCCTCCATTATTCCAAATCTCCCCTTTTCGTCAAGCCAGGTGCTTGAAGATAGAATATAAGTACTGTTAATTATAGCATCACTTAACCAGTCTGGTAATGACGGGTCAATCAAGTCCTCATGCCACCTTCTCGTTTTTTCTTTTAATCTGTCAAAGTTTTCAAGAAAGTAACTAGCAACTTCCTTAGCACTAGAGAAGAAGTTAGAATAGTAGTGCTTATATGGGTAATAGACCCACGGTTTATTGAAGAACCATGAAAAGACAAACTTTACTTCTTCGTTCTTTTCATATTCATCTATTATCATCCCCGCTGGTAAATAGTAAGAGCCAGTAGATTCGCCATCTTCACTCTCTGGTATCTTTCCACTCATCAAGTCCATCCAAGGTTTCTCATTTTCTATGAGCCTATGTAAGTTTAGCGTCTTTTCGAGACCTCTATTTACGTGGAAATTATACTGTTTTACTATAGCCTTAGGACTCTCCGTTACTAGAACAGTCTCACCGTTATATGGATCTAGGTCGTTAGCTTTTGAATTCTTCATTATTATCCCGTTCTTTAACCCTTCATTATATCTCCCTATCTTACTTATCCCAGTTATATTACCCATTGATATTGCAATGAGCCCCGATTTACTCCCACTCACTTTAACTGAAATTCCTACAGCGGGTAATGATGAATCGTACAAATTTTCGGGAATTAATGCTGAAAATGCCTCAAGTTCTGCTTTTACGCTGTTTTTTACTCCCTTTATCATCGCAAATGGGTACTTCCCCTCGTATTCAAGAGGTACTGCAAGTTTGTTTAAATCGAGGAAGATTAAATCGCTTTGTAGAAAGAAGGGTTCAGAATCATTAGGGAGAATAAATACGTGAAAGCCTAACATCTCCTTTATTGGAAATGACCAATTATTTGCTATCGTTAAGTTTATCATTCTCCCCTTGTTACTTATCTCTATCTTTCCCGCTCCTATACCTCCAAGCGGTACTCCAGCTTCCTTATCATTCGATGTTAAATAAACCACAATCTTAATTATTAATTTTAACGTTAAAATTTTAACTATGAGAATATTATTTATTTCCCCTCATCCAGATGATGAGTGTGACAATGCAGGGGGTACCTTAGCTAAGTTAGCTAAGTCCCATGAAATTTATATTGTGTATATGACTGATGGCTCTGCCGGTTCTCCTAATCCTGAAGAGAGAGGAGAAAAACTTGCTGAAATTAGAAGGAAGGAGGCTTTAGAGGGGTTAAAGGTTCTAGGGATAAAAAAGGATAATGCTTTCTTCCTTAATTATCCAGATACAAAGTTAAGGTTTCATATAAGGGAGGCTTCAGAAAGAGTTGCGAAAATACTTAGGGAAATTAAGCCAAACATTATAATTTATCCCTCTCTGCTTGACGGTCATAATGATCATTGGTCCGGAGGTTATATAACTAGAATAGCAATAAGAAAAGTGGGAATTACAGTAAATGAGTTAAGTTACCTAAACTGGCTTCCTATTCCTTCTAAGAGTGTTTTTGACGCGATAAAATATCTTTTAATTCCCTTTCATAGAAAAATTAAAGTTGATATTAGAGAGTATAAAAGGATTAAACTTGAAGCTATGAAGAAGCATGAATCCCAGTTTAAATATTTAGATGCTGATTATATCAAGAAGTTTTTAGATAGTGATTACGAGACATTTTACGTGGAAAGGATTGTTAATGATATGCTAGTTATTTAATCTTTACCATTTATTAGTAGTGATAGCGTTAAACAACCATTATAAATAGTTGAAATATTAACCTCGTATTGACAAGTATTATTTATCCTCTGCCTTTCCTAAGAAAAAGACTATAAGCTTTTCTTCTATACTCTAAATTATGAGATCAATAGGTATACTTTCACAAACATGGAGGAAGGATAAGATTAACGAGTTAAAAGAAATTGCAGAAAAAGCCGGAAAAATGAAATTTAATGAAATATGGTCTGGAATAGACCCAAACTATATAGACGGTATTAAAGAGATTGCAAGTATTGCGGAAAAGTACGACATGTACTTTTTTGTAGACATTAATCCAGAAATAATGAGAGGTTTTGGAGCATCTCCCTCAAATTTGAAGGTGTTTAAGGAGTTAAAGATTAAGGGCTTAAGGGCTGATTACGGCTTTACAATAGACGATTTAATAAAAATGGCCAATAACAATTTAGACTTAGTGATAGAGTTAAATGCTAGTATCTTCCCTTTAGATAAACTTGACTACCTAATAAGTAAAGTGAGTAACATTGAGAGGTTGAAGGCGAGTCACGATTTTTATCCCATCAAGTACACTGCACTATCCCTGGAGAGTACAATAAGGAAATCTAAAGAATTTAAGGAAAGGGGAATACCGGTTGCAGCTTTTATACCTTCACCTAGACAAGTTGAGTCTAGAACTACTGTTGAAATGTTAAGGGGTAAAGAAATTTGGAAGTCTGCCTCAATTCTGTTTAATACTGGAGCGATTGACAGAGTTATTTTAGGTGAACCATTCCCTACCGATGAAGAACTTTCAGAGTTAATTGAGGCTAAGGAATACATGAAGATTAGGGTCTTAGTATATCCCGGCATTACAGATGAAGAGAAAAAGATATTTGAAGAAGTATATTACGATGTAAGGATAAAAGAATATTCGATAGCGTTAGCCAGATTTGTGAAGAATGAGATTAAATCTAGGAACATAACTAGGAGGTTTAGGGGTGCTGTGACTGTAATGAATAATAGACCAGATATAATAGAAGTCTGGATATTCAAAAGGGAAGTTGAGGCAGATAAGAGGTTTAATGTTATAGGTGAAATCTTACCAGAAGATATGGAACTATTAGAGTACCTAAGCGATATGAGTCCAGTGAAACTAGTACCGATTGAAATGAAATAAACTTTTGATCACAGTTTAAATGGAAACAATAAGCCTTCAGATTACGCGGGAACCCAATCATGTTAAGATGAATATCTTGCCTTTCAAAACCTCAGAAAGTGTAGCCGGTTAACTTAGACAGTCAAACTAGAAAAGGAAAATTTTTGCATGAATTTTTCTCATTTTTATGATATCAAATAAGCTAAACAAAGAATTATTATAATTTTATGAGAATATTACAATTCGTAAAGGATCCTTGAATCGCCCAAACCATCTCACAGTGTGGAGAAAGTATAATCATTTGTATATAAATTTATTAAATGACGTTTCTTTACTAGGAGTATATATTAAATTAGCATAGCTATGTGCTAAAAATTTGTAGAAGTATAAATAGCTCAATGGCAATACTATCTCCACGCTCGTATAAATGATTAAAATCAATAAGAGTGCGTAATATTTATTGAGAGAATCGTTGATTTTTTTTTTAGCGTTAAAAAAGTCTTTCTAACACTGAGTTTTCTAGAAAATGATAAGACTAAGAAGTTTAATTTTAAATAATGATATTAATTAACCCTTTAATGAATATTATGATTTTTTATAGGAAAGAATTTCCTTAAATTATTATTCACTTTTCTTTCTTTACTTCTTCTATCTCTTTTAATATTTCCTTTCCTCTCTCATTCACCTTAATAATAAAGTTAGCTAGAGCTATAATGAAATCCAGTATCCATTTCTTTGCATCCTCTTTTGAAGTTATTGGAGAATATTCTCCAGCTCTATCATAACCGACATATGAAAAGACGTGAAGAGACATAGCTTGTTTAGCTAAATCTGTAATACCAGGCAAGTCCTTCTCCAGAATAGATGCATAATAGAGTAATCTATTTGAAGGAGCAGTGAAGCCTATTTTATAGAAAAATTTTCTTTCTTTTTCTTCTAAGTTAGAGGAAAAAGATAGATGATTAATACTTATAATTCCACTTACGAACGCCTTAAATGCTAAAAATGCTCTCACTGCAGAATTTCGGAACTTACCTTGTCTTAGCAGTTCTATAGCTATCAAAGCCTCATCAATACTTTCCTCTACTCTTAATTCTCCATATTTTCTAATATCTCTTTCCCAAACTACTTTCTCTCTCATTACTTATAGTAATATTTTCACAAAATATTAGCCTTTCTAATAGGTTTTTAATAAACTTGGTGAATTTGTCAGATACAGCTGGAGAGGCTATAGATAATATAATGAAATAATTTCTTAGTTAAATTTTCTGAAATTTTGGATTGTCTTTTTCTTTTTTTAGGTATTAAAAGTTTTAGCGCAATCTGAAGACTTATTGTTTCCCACGATATAGAAAGCGAAGATTAACTAAATTCGGTTTCAACTACTATAGGGACCTTCAGCATAGCTAAAAAGAGCGGGGCTGGTATAACATTATCTCCTAACTCGTCCTTACTCACATACATAAATTTCTTAACTTTTCCCAAAACCTTGCTTCTTCCTCCTCTTACTCTCCCGTATTTTACTTCAATTCCCCAGTATTCTCCGCTTAAATTTACGATCACGTCTACTTCTTCATTAGTTTTGATATAGAATACATCGTAAAGTCTTGAAAGATGAGATACTATTATAGCTTCAACTAACTTTGACTCATCTGGTGGTTTAGTCATAGTCCAACTCGAAAAGGTATGATAAATGAAAGGATCAATAAAGTAAAATTTTTTCTGTTTCCTCGGTATTGGTAATCCAGTATTAACATCTATTGTATCAATCACTTTCATAAGGTATAACTTTTCCATGAGGTTAACATAACTTATAGCGGTCTTTACAGTTCCTACTCCGTAATCTCTAGAGATGGTATGGAAGCTATATTCGGACGAAGTCTTCTCAATAATTGCTCTAACAGTAAGCTTGAAAAACCTCTCGCTTCTCCTTAATTTGTTAATATCACTTATAATACTTGAAATGAAATCGTATTCCGTAGACGGGCTTACTTTACCTTTAGCAAAGAAATCCTTTATTGCATTGGGAAAACCTCCCGTTATCAAGTAATATTCTAAGATCTCTTTCAATTTAGGAAGATAACCTACATACTTGGTATAGTTCTCAAGGATGAATTTCAAATCTCCCGTAGGTAAATTAATTCCAAATAGCTTTACATACTCAGAGAACGGGAGAGGAAACATAACTAGCACTTTTCCTTTCCCTCTTCTTCCTGGAAAGGTCTCTATTTCACCTTTAGCTTTCATTGAAAGAGAACCAGATAAAATCAATACGTCATTGCTGAATTTTCCCATATCGATCCTATATTTTATAGTTTTGTACCACTCCTTAGGGAATGTTACTTCATCAAGTATAATTACGGAACTTTTGATCCCTTCTCTTTTCCTTATCTTCTCATATTCCTCTAGAACTTCGTCAAGTTCCTTATAATCAGCTAATTTATCACACGCAAAATAAAAGATGGATTTAGGATTATAACCACTATCCAACAGTTTCTTTATTAAAAGGATTAATGCTGTTGTTTTTCCAACTTGTCTAGGCCCAAATAAGAAGTTTAAAGAGTAAGGTTCAATAGATGCCTGAAGTGTGATATTCCATTTTACTTTCGATTCTTGATACTTCCTATAATATTCATTCTCTCTTATTAGTTCTGGTGAAATCCACCAAGGGTTCTGTTCTTCAATCACATGTAATTGAATTCCACAAATATTTATAAATTTTGTTTACTCTTACTCCACAAATGCTTATAAGTATATATAATAAAAAAGTCTTGGTAAGAACGTTAGAATTAACTTAAATATGTATAATTGCTAAAAATAAGTAAAATGGTTGATAGTGTCGTCATTTGCATATAAATTTATTAGATGGCTTTCTTTATAAAGAGTATAAATATTGAACTAATATATTACTATGTGATAAAAATTTATAGAAATATAAATAGCTTAGTGACGACACTATGTCCACACTGGTCTTCTTATGACGCTGCTTTCTTTTCCACTTTCTATAAATCGAATAAGCACCGAACAAGCCAAGTACTGTCGAAGTTACATTACTATAAGAAGGATTTGTATTAAATAAATAGTATGAAGTAGTAAGTAGCAAGTGATGCTGAGAAAATAAGAAGACCTATTAATATTCCCGTGATGACTAAATATCTTGTAAATACTCATATGTCTACAGTATGCCCTATATAAGCACTACACGCCATACTTCTTATAAATATGGGTTTGCAACTGTAGGAAGACTTATTACTGAACGCTCCAGTTTTGGGAAATAAGAGAGTACTAGTATTTCTGAACTCATATAAAACATGTCTAACGTGGAAGAGAAAAAGGCTTTAACTAGGAAGTATGCATAATAAAGATCTATTAATCACCTTGACGTGCAGTCATCATTGATCAGCAAAGACCAATTCGTTCATTCTCATACATTATTTGGTTCCATCATTTTAAAATCTTACCAATAACTTCTTTCATAGCATCATTGTTAGTATATAATTTACCTAATGACCTAATCTCTATAGGAATATAGATATCAAATTATACTAGACCAAAGTTTAAAGAGGAACAAGGCCTTCAAATTATACTTGCTCATAACTTAAAGTGTAGCAATCTTAAATTCATATAAAACCTTCTTAAGAAAAATCTCTTGTCCTATAAAATCTGACAGAGTATAGCGTAGTGTTTGTTGAAAATATTAAATATAAGCAACCTTAACTATACTACGAGTTCTTTGTTATTTTTTACTCTTAATGATGAAAATATTTAAAAAGCGTTTATGAGAGTTAGTCTGCATGTTTTTAGGAATTATAAATCATCCAATTGAAAGATTAGGAAACATAAAGGATATCTTAGAAGAAAAAGGGTATAAGATAAGAGAAACTGTTGCAACAGAAATAAGAGGTAATGAAGAATTCGACGCTCTTATAGTAATGGGTGGTCCAATGGGAGTTTATGAAAGTGATAAATATCCGTTCTTAAAAGTTGAGAGTGAACTAATAAGAAAAGCTATAAGTACGAAAAAACCAGTACTCGGAGTATGTTTAGGTTCGCAATTGCTTTCCTCATCCCTCGGAGGAACTGTAACAAGAGGGGTATTTGGTCAAGAAATTGGAATTTATACTGTTTATCTTTTAGATGAATTTCGAAATTTGATGGGTGATAAGATAGAAGTTTTTCAGTGGCACGGTGATACTTTTACATTACCTAATAATGCTAAACTTTTAGCTTATAATGAAAGATATTTTCAAGCATTTAAATACAAGACAGCAATTGGTCTTCAATTTCATGTTGAAGTTAACAGTAAAATGGTTAGTGAGTGGGTAAAAGAGTATAATGGTGATCTAGGTTTAATAGATCAAGTGAAAGAGAAAGAAGAGGAATTTAGAAAAATTAGTGAAAAAATCATCTCTTTTTGGTTAGATTCAGTTCGGGGCTCTCAATAATAAAAATCACCAATCTTTCATGGGCAGCCTCATCATCCTTTAATTTCCTCTAATGACTTTCCTTTTGTTAATACACCAAAGTATAATATAAATACTGCTGAAATGACTGACATAATTCCAACAATAGTATATGAAATACTTACATTTTCTAAGTAGAGTAAAGCCATAACTATTGGACCAACAGCTCCTCCTAAATGACCTATACCGTCTGCAATACCGTATCCTATGGTTCTAATCTTAGTTGCAAAATTCTCTGAAGTATAAGTATACATCACTGGAAATTTGAAACCTTGAAAGAACATGATTAAAAATCCAATAACCAGAAACGGTAAGCCAGTAAAGAAAGGCCATATTATAACTAGCCCACCGGAAAGTAGATTAGCTAATGCCGAGGAATATTTTCTTTCAAAATAATCATTTAGAATTGATGCAAAAATTACTCCTAATGGATCACCGTAAAGTATGTATGTGAAGTACAAGCTAGAATTCTCAAATCCTTTTGAAGTTATTGTGTAAAAAATAGGTGTAGAAAATAATGAGTATCCAGTGAAATAGCTAGTAAACCAAATTAGAACGAAAATTATCACTATTTTATCCCATTTTAATTTCTCATAATTCCTCTCAATCCACATTTTTGATTCTGGAAGTTTAAATCTAAAGATTAATGCCAATACAGCTATAACAATGCTAGGAAGAAATAATAGCCTCCAATATTTTTCTCCGAGAAAAACAGCCATAGGACCTACTACAAGACTCATTAGGAATCCGAACATTGATGTGAAGCCTACAGCTCTTCCTCTAAAATCTTTAGAGACCATTTCTGAAACGTAAGAAGGAACTATAGCAACTTCTCCTTCAATTCCTATACCAATAATTAGCTCAGCAATTACTAACTGAATTGGTGAAAGCGATAAGAGACCAATAAGAGAACCGAACGTTATTAAAAACATTGATAATAACAACCCAGGTTTTCTTCCAAATCTGGTTGCAAAAAATCCGTTAAAAATACCGCCTATAAAATATCCTATCATCTCTGCTGATAATATTAATACTGAAGATACTTCACCTAAATTTTTTGAGGCAAAATTCTCTATATAAGGAACATTAAATATATCCCAAAAACTTAGTGATGTTCCTAGAGAGAGTAAGGCTAATTGTCTCTTGCTTAACATAAAGTATAATTTTGCTTATACTTTTTAAACTTTTTTATTGATTTCATTTAATCTGAATGAAATTAATAGGCCGATTATTAGACTTATAGGTAATGTTTCTAAAAGCGGAAAAATACCGAATAAAAAGCTAAGCAAAAGCACTATTACACCACCGATAAGCCCTTTTATTATCCATGAAGGATATTTTTCCCATAAATATGCTATAACTAATCCAGCTAATGCACCACCAATAGTATATGCTAAGCCCGATATTATAAATATCGTAGCAGGTAAAATTGTAGGTAGTTCTTTTGCAGCTAAATTAGCTTCAGTTACATTTTTTGTCTCATTTAAAACTTGATTATAATACTCGCTTTGTAATTCTGACATGTGTGGGTAATAAGCTATACCATAAATTATGCCAGATGCAATTAACCCTATTAAGAGTCCAAAAACTAAGCCCCATTTAAGTCCATTAGTAGCTTTCATATCTTTAATTATCTATGTATTAGTATTTATTCATTAGAGCTAGCCTTAAAAATCTCTAAACCCTCCGCATATAGGAATCCTAAAATAATCCAACCAAAAAATACATAAACAATATATTTCTCGAAAGTTGGTAGGGAGTAGAAAAATACAAAAAGGCTAATAAGAGTAGCAAGAATACTAACAATTATTTTATCTATGTTTCTTTTACTTCTTTTCGACGATATTCTTATAAGAGATATGTTAGCGGATAAGTGAACGAACAAATTGTTTAAACCCGCTAATGCTCCTAAAATTATAAATTCTCCATATAGTCCTATAAAATAAGCTAAAGCAACTAGAATACCTACAAAAATTACCGAAGAAAATATTTCCGCAAAAATTGGTTTACCTCCCCTTAATTTAGCTAAAAAAGCTGGGAAAAAGGCATCTTTAGCCATAGCTTCCAAAGTCCTTGAGTTAGCTAAAATATATGAGACTCCGCCAAGAGTTGCATCATTAAAAGCGATAAAACTCAGAAAAGGAAGTCCAATAAGACCAAAACGAGAAAGTAAATATTCAACTAAATTGCCAGTGAAACCTAACGCACCTAATGAGTAAAAGAAGAAAGTTGCTAATAGACCACCGAAAAGGAGTACAGCAATTGCTGCCTTACCAATATCTCTTGACTCAGCCTCTTCACCGAGAGGTGCAACTGAACCATAACCAGTAGGAATACCCAAACCAAAAACCACAGCTTCTAATAATAATGGTGATATTCTCGTCGGAACTGGGTTATAAAAATTCCATTTTGAGTCATAAAGAAAAAGAATAGATAGTAAAATCAAAGCTATCATTTCAATTAGAGACATTATCATAGCATATTTAGCTGAAGCCCTTACACCAGCAATTACTAAACCAGAAGCTAAAGAACTTGCAACTAGAGCATAAAACCATTGAGGTAAATATGGTAAAAATGGCGATAAGATAGTGTACAAAACGTATGCACCACCGGCTAATAAAGTTCCTCCATAAGAAAGAGAATATAACAAATAATTCCAGCCTGTGTTAAATCCTAAACGTGAGGTTAAAGAATAAAGGGCATAGATATAGTAACCGCCTCCTCGCTTAAACTTCTGAGAAAGATAATAAATTACCAAACCATTAAAGAATACTACGAAAGTAGCTACTAACATGGCAAAAGCTCCTTCAGTACCAACCATAGCAATTATTACAGTACCAAAAGTCAGTAATGAAATAAATGGAGCTTGCCCACCAAAAGATAAGAAGAATAAGTCAGAGAAAGAGAGAATTTTCCTTTTACTCCTTGAAACATTACTTTTTTGCACATTATATAGTAGTATATCTGATTTTTATTTCTTTTAACATTATACTTCCCATTAATCTGATAAGACATAGATACTTTAACATAGTTTTTATAATAATTATCTTATTTAAATAAAATACTATTATATTCAATTTTATTAATAAAAATCAAGAATAATTTTAAACTTTAACTCTCTACAAAATATATCTAATTTGTTAAATTAAAAAAGAAAATGAGTATACGAATTAACTTGTTTTTGAAGCTTATAAAGAGTGTGGACAACAATTTCATTCATTTGAAATATTTACATTTATTATCACCCCCTTGTCTAACAAATATACTGGAGCGTAAAGCGCGTTATAAGCTAGGAAGAACACCGATAACCACCTAGTAAGCGTGAACCTATTAGTGTTCCATGGAAAATGAAAATCCATTGAGGATATTCTATGTTTTAAGCTTCTGAACCCTTGTTCTGCGTAGTCTCTCTCGTTGAACGTTACCCTCTTGTGCTCCACGTTTAGCCAAGTGAATGCGTTATAGACTGTTGCCCCATCGTGTATGTATACTACCTTGTCTATCCTCGTTTTGAGCACCTTCTCAGCCTCCTTTTCCACATTCTTCATGTTCGTCAAGACTACCAGCACGTGCAACCCACTCCTCGAACTCGTCACCATGAAGAAGGGTATCGCACCCGTCTTCACATCCCTCACAATCCACACATAATAATACTGCCCCTTAACCACCATAATTTTAGTCTCATCCACCGCATAAAAACCACTAACCGGCACCACATACCTAACACAACTCAACCTCCTCAAGTAATACAACAAAGTAGAATGAGGCAAACAAGTCCTCCAAGAAGACAAACCAGAGAGATAACTAGCCAAAGCCAAAGCTACTACCTCACTAGAGTAAAACCTAGGCTCAAGATTAATATACTCCATTAGGATTAGAATAACTTGGGTGAGCACGGGAGTCCTCCATCTAGTTGGGTTGTTCATCGTTCACCCCCAAGAAAAATCCCCGTGCTCACCAAAAAAGTATTACGATGAATTCTCCATCTAAGTAAAAACAATTAATACAATTTATTTCAAATGAACGAAATTGTTGTCCACACTCCTCCCACGGGGGATTCTCGTAAATCAAGTGAACGGATAAAACCAAGTATTACGAGAGTAAAATAAATAAGCAAGTAAGGAGAAAAACACCATAAGCCCAACCACACTAAGGGGTTAAAACCCCATCATAAGGCTGGCTGTGAAGCCCCTAGAACGATCTAACAAGAGGGGTTAAAACCCCGAGTGGGAGGATGTAACAAATTACCCTAGGGGCTGAATATAGTTAACATTATGTAAAGAAAACACGGTATTATGAACACAAAAAATATCTTGTAAAACGAGAAATATTCAAACATGACAAAGGACTTTGTAAGCAAAGCCTTCGCAATAGACATCTCACAAAGCAAACTAACAGCAGCAAAGGGAGAACTAGTTATAAAACAAGAAAAACCATCAGTAACAGTCAAGGAAGTAAAAGAATTCCCTTACAACAACGAGGGAATAGAAGAGTTAATAAAATTCCTTGAGGGATACAACGAGGGAATATTAGAGGCAACAGGAGTATACTTCTACTACCTACACGAAAAACTAACAGAAAAAGGATTCAAAGTAACAGTAGTAAACCCAGCACACTTGACAGAAATACTAGGAAAAAAGACAGACAAACTAGACGCACAAAGACTACTAGTAGCATACATGACCGGAGTAATAAAAGGATCATACATACCAACGGGAGAAATAAAAGAACTAAGAGAGTTAACAAGACATAGGGAAAACCTAGTAAACAAGATAACACAAGTAAAAAACGAGATAAGAAAAACCTTGGAAATTGCCGGGTATAAAATAGAACCATTCGACAAAAAAGGAAGACAACTACTAGAAAAACTAGCAAAAGGAGAAGAATTGAGCAAGGAAGAGAAGGAAGAGTTAAAAGAGAAACTAGGGAGAAACTTGAATGACGCAGAAAAACTAACACTAAAACAACTAGTTGAGTTATTGAAAAGCTTGGAGAACATGGTTAAGGAAGTTGAGGACATGATAATATCCAAGATACCAAAACCGGTAATAGAGTTATCCAAGATCCCTGGAATTGGTTTAATCACTGCAGCAACAATTTATGCTGAATTTGGTGATATCTCACGTTTTCCAAACTCAAAGGCAGCTAGGGCTTATGCGGGTTTCGCACCTAGAACAAAGCAGAGTGGTAATAGTGAGTCCCACTCTGGTATGATTAGGGGTAATAAGCGCTTACGTAGGGGTTTCTACTTAGCTGCTAGGAGTGCCAGATGGCTTGAACCATTTAACGAGTTTTACGAGAGGCTCATTGCTAGGGGTAAGAGTGTAAGGCAAGCTACATGTGCACTTGCGGGGAAGCTTGCTTGCATAGTATATCACGTTTTAAAGGACGGTGTTTACAAGGGCATAGTCAAGAAGCGTCTTAGGATACCCAAGGGTGGGGAAGTTAATGTCAAGGATTTCGACGTGGGAGACGCACTGGACTCGTTATCCCCGTAGGTTTGTTAGAGGCGGTAGCGTGTAGTGCCTTATAAATAACTAGGAAATTAAAAAGTAATTTCATGAGCTTATTCTACTTTCAGATTATATGCAATTTAAAAATTAGGACGCGTTTACACCTAGCCTTTTAAGAATCAATTTATATACTTTCTGATTAGCGTTTAACCAACGTACCTCTTCTTCTAAGATCTCTAGCCCTCTCTGATTAACATCAACTAGTATCCTTGCTATTTTATCCGAATTACTCTGTGTTTCTATGATAGCTTTTTCCAGCTCTTTTCCGAATTTAACTCCTAGAATAATATCTGCTATTTTATTAATCTCATCCGGAACTCCAACTATACTTCCTCTTAGTGTTATTTTTACTTTTTTACAAGGATACTTCTCAGCTAGTTTTGATGTAGCGTACTTTAATCTTCTTCCTTTATCTACTATACCTCCTATAATAAATACGTCTGTTCTTCTTATAATTTCTTCATTAGCTATTATATCTCCGTAAGGATCAAGAACAATACAGTTATCAGTTTCAATATTGTCTATATTTCTAGCCTTACCTAAGGAAATATTTGGAGAATTAATCAAGGCTAAATTACCATCCCACAAGAATTTTCTTATTACGTGCAATGTTAGATTAACTTGAAGTAATGTCTTCTTTTTTTCCTCCTCATCTAACTCATTAAAAAGACTCATATCTATTACGATTAATGGATACTTAGGTAGTTTAATTGGTATTTTTTCACCACCCTTAGTAAATGCAAAGTCAACTTTTTCATCTCCTTTTCCTTTATATAGAGATATTCCTTCAATCTCTCCTATTCTTTTACCGCTAATTTCTCTTTTTAAAAATCCGTAATTTTTAACTAACATTTTAACAGCTATATTTTGCAAAGATGGTTTTTCATAACCTATATAAATCTTGTAAATTCCTCTTTCCTTCAGTTCCTCAGCTAATAATTTTCCGAGTATCACTAAATTATTAATTCTTACTACCTTTTTATTTCTTAAATGGAGGAGAAAAAACTTTCTCTTTCTCAAGCATTAGCATTAGGTTTAGGTAATATTATCGGTGCTGGGATTTTTGTTATGGCCGGTGTTAGTATAACTGCAGCAGGTCCAGCTGCCTTACTTGCGTTTTTAATTACTGCAGTTTATGCAATGAGTGTTGGATTAAATAATGCAGAGCTGGCTTCTGTTTTTCCTAAAGTTGAAGGAGGAGTATATAGTTTTGCTTTACTCTCTTTAGGAGAAACTATTGGATTTTTAGTTGGCTGGTTCAGAGTTATTGGCTATGCAATAAGTGGTGGAGCTACTGCCTTAGGTTTTTCTGGGTATCTAATTACTACATTCTCTCTCCCATCTTTTCTTTATTTCCTCTTAGCAATCTTACTCATAATTGTTTTGATTATAATTGATTATCTCGGATTAAAATTAGCTGCAGAAATTGAAAGTATATTAGTAGTTTTGAACATTTTAGGTTTAGTAATCTTTTCTATAACAGCATTAGTTATTAGCGGTATAAGATTACAAAACTTTTCGCCTTTCCTTCCTCATGGAATAACTGGAGTTCTGACGGCTTCAAACATAGCATTCTTTGCCTATTCTGGATTTAACACAATTGCAACGTTAACTCCCTCTGTTAAAGAGGGAGAAAGAACGGTACCTAAAGCTATAGTCCTTTCATTGCTAATTAGTGCCTTCTTATATATGTTAGTAACTTTCTCCATGGTTGATGCTATAGGTTATAAAAACTTCAAAACTAATTCCGCCCCTCTACAACTAGTTTTAAGCACAATCCATGCTCCGTTTTATGTTTATTTTTTTGTTAATTTAACTGCAATTTTGGCTACGATTACAGTCACGCTTTCAACTATTATAGCTACAGAGAGAACAATGGTTCAAATGGAATTGGATAATCTTTTACCCAAAGTAAAAGGTGGAAAACTCTCTATCTTGTTAATCATCGGATTAGTTATGATCGCTTCCTTAGGTTTAGGAAATGTAGAGGTAATAGCTTTAGTATCAAATTTTGGTATTGTCTTTTCTTATATGTTATCTGGTATCGAAGTTGCTGTAGTTAGACATAGGGGTTTAAGAGGAGTATTTAAGTCTCCAGGATTTCCGTTTGTTCAAATAATCTCCGTTATTCTCTCTGGTGTTTTCATTTATTCATTAGGTTTTCAGTCGTTACTTATAGGTTTTGTTACCCTTCTTATTGGTTTAGTGATTCACTCAATACATAAGGAGATAATGAAGAAGGAAGGCATATTTTCTAGGAAGAAATAACTTCATAGTCAGAAGTTATGGAACATCATACATTGTGCCTTTAACATCTCACTGTAGGAGGGAATTATTTACACAATCTTCATAGAAACTGTTGATATGATTAAACTTCTATTCTGCCAGGTAAATATTTATTATAATAAAAAATTCTTATAATAGTTTAAGGAAATTCCCTCACATAAAAAATTATAATATTTTTTCATAAACTAATAAATACTTTGAATTTACTTCCTTACTTTATTTCGTTAATCACAAGGAATTTTCAGTTAATAAGACAATATATCTTACATTTGTTTAACGTAAAAATGTAACGATTTTCCTATAAGTGCTATTCTTAAATATTTTTAACGTAAGGTATAACTGTAACGATCTTACAAAAGTGTTACTCGACCTTAAAATCTTCTTTTTCATAGTAAATGCTAAGGGAAAATAACATTCACTAATACAAACTATATTTTGTTACTCCAATTATTACTTCGTATTGGGCACATAACTATTCTTTATATTCCTTTGTAACTACTATGAAAAAGATTATAGAAAGTATATAATTTAAAGGAAGTAGTAATGCTATCTTGAAATAGCATTAAGAGACTTTTACAGCAATTTTAAAATCATGAGTTTTTCCATCATTTTATCTTACTTTTTCTTCCTTTATCTTTTTCCTAATTAACATAAGTAATAAGACTCCTATGACGTCATCAATCGGTATTCCGTAATAAACTGGGTAAAACCATGCCCATGAGTAAGGCACTCTAACATCAAGTATCCAATAAATTATATCTTCAAGAGTAGAACCATATATGAGATACCATATTGTCTCCCATGAAAAGAGTTTTCCAGAAGCTAAATAAGATGGATAAGCAAAGAGTACAGTATATATTACTCTATAGAAATAGAGGGATACTGTAGGCGTGAAAAATTCCTTCATCCAGCCCGGTGAGGTTTTAATTTGAGAAGGATCCCATATCATTCCTAGTTCTAATAAAGCATAAACAAATGAGAATATCGTAAGTATTACAATACCTCTTTTTGATATCATATACATTAGTTTTTTCCGTCTGTTAAATGTTTTATTATATCTTTTTCTCTTATTTAAATCACTATTCCTAATCTATTTAACATCATTTTAACCAGTAGATCCCTCTCTTTTTCGTCATTATCATCAACTATTTTCTTTATCGATAAGTTATTTACTGGAATAATCGTGAAATCGCTAAGATTTACATTATTCACATTAGTTACTATAAACTTTACAACTTTTTTATCCTTATAAATCTGAACATTTTCCAATTTTTTAACATTTTTAATATTCTTAAGCTCCTTTTCATTACTTAATTTTACATCACCCAAATAAATTGTGTTTTCCGTTTCAAAATATATATCAACAGTTACACCGTATTCGTCTAGTTTTTTACCCCTTTCGTGAATGTATTTGATGACCGGCGCTTGCTGTTTGATTTCAAGCAATTTTTCTCTTATTTTCTTTTCTAAAGCTGTTGAATAATCATCAAGTTTGCTCTCATCTATTGGATAGAACTTTTGTAAATAATCTTTAATACATTCATCAATATAATAAGCCCCATTCTTTTTACACTCATTTAATGCTTCCTCGTACTTATCCCTAGCTTTATCTAGAAGTGCATTTAATGTCTCTGCATTTCTTACCTCATCTATGGATAAAAGTTCCTTATAATATTTCTCACAATACGCTTTTAGAATTTCCTCTTTATCTTTGTCACTGAGCTTTAACTCTATTTGATTTTCTGTTAACCTCCTTACAAGAGCAGCATTAGTTACCTTATTATATTCTTGTGGTATGAGAGTTATTGCAATTGGTATTTTAACTTTATTTATAAGTTCATGAAGCTCATCCAATATCTCCTCTTTACTCTTAGTTTCATCAATTAATATCCCGACTTTGAAAAGCTGTGAGGTTTTCAGATCATTAAGAAATTCTATTAATCCTTCAATATCTTCCTTATATCTAAAACAATAAAGTTTAATTCTAGCATCATCGGAACTCTCGCACTGATGTCTTAACCAATTCTTAAAATCCTTCGAAATATACGTTAAAAATCCTTTATAACCGATCTCTTTCTTATGTAAAGATAAGTAATTAAAAACCTTTGAACGAACATATTCTAATTTTTCCCTAATATAATTCCATGCAGCTTTTGACAATCTATCAGAAGCAGAGAGGTCTAAATAGATAACAAAGACATCATCACGATTCTTTAGGTCTTTAACCACAGCATTTAATATAGTAGTCTTTCCCATACCCGGTGATCCAATTATCGTTGTTACCATTCCATTATCATTAATGATATTGTTTAATATAGATTTTCTCGCACTATCCCATACTTCACCAACCAAAATTACGTTATCATCAAAATACCTTGCTACAGTATAAGAGGGAAAATTGCACATTTAGTCTTTCACCTCTTTCTTCTTATAATCCCATACATTACACCTCCTTTGATAAAGCCCTCTTCGCCACCGGGAATAAGCTCATAATTTTGCAAAATATATTCACGAAAATATCTCATGAATTCCTCTAATGATAGACCTAACTGAATCCTAAGATCTTTTATTGACGCATGACCTAGTGAGTTCTTTGCAAACTCATATACTCTATCCAAATCTTCTGGGGTAGGAATACGATCTCTAAATATAATCTTTTTTAGATCTTCAATAAGTCTCTCATAATATTTACTAAGGACTATGTCGAAAGCACTTTCTAATGCTTTTATTTGATCTAAAGACTTGCCTTCTATATCTTCTGTCTTTTCGCCCAAATTCTCATCGACTTTTTTCTCTCCAATAAACATGAACTGAATTTCCTTATTGTTTTTCCCTTGTTTAATCTTCTTTATAAAACCCTCTTTAACTAGATCCTCAATTATGTTATCTATCTCTGTGTTGCTTCTCTTCCTTTTCAGCTTTTCAAGCAACTCTTGTTTACTAAAGGTACTTTTACCAGATTTTGTAAGTTCAATAATTGCGTTTTTTATGTCATTTTTACTGATATCTTTCGTAATACCCATAATTATTTTTTAAAAATAGTTATATTTAAATCTTAACAGTAATAGTTAAGATAAGGCGAAATATAACAATATACTAAGAAGTACTGACTTAATAGTTACTTCATATCTCTTGATCTTTATAACTGGTATAGTTTACATGGTATACATCTAACAATTCTAAGTTTGCTAACGTGGCAGAGTAACACTGCTATAAATTCAATTCTTATGTCACTACGGACGTTGATACTTAATTACAAATTTATTGAGCAAAAAGTTATATGCCTATTAAATAAATAAGATACTCTTATATCTTAAAAACTAAGATAAAATGTGCTCTTACCCAATTTTTGTTACTTAGGATGTTAAATATAGGTTTTACTCTATCACTTGTTCGGAAAATTCAGCTTTAACTTGTATTAATCAAGACATGTCATATATATTTGCCTTATCTTTAGCAAAATAAAGAAATTCATCCACAGACATTCCAGCCATTCTAGCTGCTTCTCTGAAATTGCCAGTTTCTATGTAGTATTCTAGGGCTATTCTTAGTTTAGGAGGTAAACTTTTGATAAACTCCCAATTAGCAGTACTCCTCCTCACTTGCCTAGCCTCTTCTGCAATTTTAGCAATTTTCTCAAATTTCGATCCCATACTTCTCACGGATCTCCTTACTATATGTATGCTTCGTGGAATTTATATATTTTTTAACCTCATTGATAAAGTCACTTATTAGCCCTTTTTGTGAAAGAATATATAAGATATCAATGCCTCTATAGACATTAACAGAGTTATACTCTTCAATTATCTCTTTAGCTGCAAATACTCCTCCATTTTCAGTCAAAACATCTAGATTCAACTCTTTGCCTAGCACTAAGCACACAGCCTCTGGGTAGTCTGCACTTCTTAACGGAGTCTCTCTAGTCATATCAACAACTAAAAGCGCCTTTCTTCTCACATCAACTGTCTCTTCTAAAATTTTGATCCTACCTTTTGCTAACCATTCCGATATCCAGAGTAAAGGTGTCTCAGTTCTTATCTCATTAAGCACTGATTCGGATAGAAATACTGTAGTATAATAATCAAATAATAGATCCCGCTTATCGTACTTAACCCAATCTATCAGGAATGAAGTATCCATAATTGCTTTAATCGACTGCAATTATTCCAGCCTTTATTCTAAGTTCATTAAATTCATCTACGCCCATTCCAGCCAATTTCGCTCCATTATAAATGTCACCAGTTTCTATGTAGTATTCTAGGGCTATTCTTAGTTTAGGAGGTAAACTTTTGATAAACTCCCAATTAGCAGTACTCCTCCTCACTTGCCTAGCCTCCTCCTGTGCTTTAATCATTTTTTTGATATCCATAAATACTTATTCTGCAAAGGGATATTTATGCTTAGTATACTAAGGAAAATTCATTTTTATTGCATTTTAAGATTTTTAAAAGCAATACTTTTTTATTTATTTACGAAACCTTTTGTACGCTTCATAAAGATATAATTATGTTCTCTATTATAATAGTGATGTTATCTTATTTAATATTATATATATAGAAATATTAGATAATAGAGTATCGTATTAGATCAAAAGTCCCGATTTGATCTCTATAGCATAATATTTTTGACACTATTCTGAGCATAGAGTGATGTACTAGAATCTCTTTAAAGGATTATATATCTCTCGTGAGAGCGTCCAACGCGTAATTAACGTGAATAACTAAATAAAGTAAAAAGTTATAAAACACGTTTGCTTAGAATTAAATTCACTTAATTACTACGAGTGAGATAATATAAAATCAGTTTATTAAATGCAATTGCAAATAATCTCGCAATTTTCGATAACCCAAGCTGAGAGAACTTTTCTAACATGCTTTCCCACCGAGTTTTTCTAGTGTAGGACACGCCTTTTCCTAAGAGCCCTAAACCGCTGAATATTATAAGCTAAACCTACGAGATTAGCAAAAGTATTCAACACCTCTAAACTCCTAGCAAAACACCTCATGTGCTCCTTGAGGAAAATCCCAAAAAACTCAACACCACTCCTCAAAACTCCCAAACCCTTTCTAGCCCTAATTACCTTACCCCTCTCCACAAACCCCCTATCCACAAGCGTAACCACATTAGGCACAATAGGAGACCTCGAGTCAGAAACATTAGCTAAAACTAACTCAACCTTAGATACCATAAGGGTTTTAGAAGAAACCTCAGCAAAACACTTCCCCCCAAACCAAGCCTTACCCCACTTCCTACCCCAACTCCCCTCATGCTCCCTAACAGTATAATCCCTAGGGAAATGAGAAAAAAGCTCCTCCCTCTTTCCCTCATCAAGTGAAGCAAGAACCTCATGAGGCTTCCTCTTAGAATCAATCTCCCTCAAATCAAGCAATAACTTCTCAATATGAGTCTCAATACTCTTCTTACCATTAGGCAACTCAACGGGAAAACTATCAAGCAACCTTATATCCCTTCCAAACTTCTCCTCTGCTAGTAGATGGTGTGTTGGGAGTTGTTCTTCTTCAACGAGTGATTCAAATCTTCTGAATACCTTGAGGAGTAAATCCCTTATTCTGTCACTAAACTTGTGGACAAACCAGTGTAGTGAGGACTTTGATGGGATTTCTTTAACTTTGAGGAAACGCTTTACCACAATATTTGTAGCTGCGAGTTCAATTGTCCCCCTATAAGACTCTCTATAGAGTACCATAACAATCAGCATCTTCAAGTAAGTCAAGGGGTCATATTGAGTGAACTTGAAACCCTCGAACTCCCTTCTGATCACATCATCTAGCTCTTTCAAGATCTCCTCGCAATCCAAAAGATATTTACTCTTCCAACCCAAATATTTTTGGGGGATTACGCTTTGGTAAATTTCGATGCCCATTGTATAACCTAGGCGTAATCCCCCTTAAGTATTATTATCCAATTGGGTTCTGTAATTCTTGCTTTTTCTATAAAAATTTATTAATAAAGTAAATTACGTTAATTACACATTGGACGCTCTCACGTATAACCTAGGTGTAATCTCATTAAGTATTATCATGCAAGTTGGATTCTGTAATATTTACTTTTCTACAAAAATTTGTTAATAAAGTAAATTATATTAATTACGCATTGGACGCTCCACGTGAAGGGGTGATAAAACTATAAGTAGGGTGAGTGATAATGCAGTTCCTTCATACCCTACTGTATATACTCCCATCCCCGTAACTTACTAAAGAATTTATTCCATTTCAAATTATCAATATACGAGAAGGGGTTCATGTCTACATTTAATATCACCCACCTTAAAAATTTATTCTATATAATTATTTTTTATTTATTGTATAGTAATATAAAGACTATATATAAGTAGACTAGGAAGAGAGTTGACGTAAAGTTGCACTTACTTATTAGTTAATCCGCCAGTCGTCTTGAAGTCTAGACTGTAAGGCAAACGCTGGACTCCTCAAGCTATTAACGCGGATTTAATAAATGAGGATAGGTTAAAGAGTATTCACGCCTCTATTATCGTTTATTTCCTTTAACAGCTCGTCAATTTTCTCTGAAATCTCCTTGACCTCGTACTTGGGGAAATAAGTGTTTATTACTTTCTTGGTCTCCTCCATGACGGTAATTAAATCCCTTAAAACGTCTTCTTTTCTACTATAGTTACTGAAGTCCGGTTCGAAACCGTTATATTGGTAGTCGTGAAGGTCTAGTGCAACTCTCACAAGGTTTACTATATCAATACCTACGTCTTTTAGCATCTGCGCTAAAGCGTACATACTGTGAGTGGGCACAATGTGGGCTTTCTTCTTAATCCACTCCCTTTCTTTGTCGTCTTTAGCTAGGGCAAGTAACTTATCCTCATTAGTCACCACGAGTGCGCTCATTAACGCTTTCACAGCGTTGAAAGCTTTCCCAGCAGAATTCCTAGTATAACCCTCTTTCCACAGAGTAAGGGAAAGGAGGAGGTCTGATAAACTCTCAATTACTCTAGCCTCAACATAATCCTCACCAACCTTGTAAATGTCTTTCTCCATAAGACTAAATTCTTTTTCACAAAATAAAAGCTTATTACATCATTTCGGGACGGCGAAAAACAGTATTCCATCACCCGTGGTCACGACAAATATAAGGTGATAGAATGTCTTGGGCTCAACAAAGAGGAGATGTAGTCTACGTCCTAAACCCCCTATCTATCAGAAGTTTTATAGCATATACTAAAAGTATAATGTCAGTATAATCTAGTTTTTGAGAGACGTCTCCTAAATAAAGTTCGTGGACAAACTTATTAGATTCCTTTCTCAGCTCACGTAACATCTTTTTATAACTTTCGGCCTCTGGAATCCCCTTAGTAATTTCGTTTAGCATTTTATGTATTTTTCCTTCTCTTGAACAGTTTCTTAATCCCACCCAAAGACAGTGTGGACATAGTGTCGTCATTTATATATAAATTTATTAAATGATCTTTCTTTATGAAGAGTATAGATATTGAATTAAGATATTACTATATGCTTAAAATTTATAGAAATATAAATAGCTTAATGACGGCACTATCGAGTGTGGACAACAATATTTTTAATTTGATATAAATTATATAAAGTGTAAATTTAGTTTCAATTTATCGTTAGATCTCTTTACTGATAGTAAAAGGCGTTACAATTTTAATCTTTATTAGAATTTTTGCTGTGTAAATAAAGTGTTTAAAAGGGAGAGGGATTTAAGGTAATTTTGAATAAATTACAAATGAATGAAATTATTGTCCACACTCACCAGGGCTTACGCCGGCACCTATAAAATATACGTTGATTGTATTTATACTAGCATTAGTATTTAATCTAATTATTAATAATTTCATTAAAATATGGGTTAAGAAAATAACTAAAATAGAGTGGTAATTTGGGGATTTTTATTACTTTAATACAAAACTCAATATTATAATAATTATTGCTAAAATTATTAGTATAATTCCAGAATAAAATAGCGTGGGTAAGAAAATAAAGAGTGGGGTTTCATCTACTACCACATAACCCATTAAGACAGGATAAGAGTAGTTATTTTTGACCATGATATTCCCATTAAATGATTCTCCATAATAATAAAATACTGAATTACTTTCGTTATATTTAGTTATTATCAGATTGTTAAATGTAAGTTCTAGTGGTAAAGTTGAGTTATCCTTGTACTCAAAAACGAATGAAGAATACGGAACACTTATACTCACCTGTTTACTAGACGGAATTAAATAAACTCCTTTTATATAATATGATGGAAATAGGAAATGGTAAATAAGAATGAGAATTATTCCTACCGTAAGGAAAACTATACTAGTGAGAACTATTTTTCTCATTAACTTTCACTGATTGAATCTCTTTTATGGTCTTCATAATAACTTTTATTATTTCACTTCTTGGTGGTTCTTCATATTGTCCTTTACAATAAGTATCAACTGATATTACGTAAGTATTTAATGTAGTATCAAGAACTTTTATTTCTGGTTCTTTAACTAGGAAACTTAGTTTACTAATTTTCTCCTTTAGTACTGGTATAACGTAATCAGGATCTAAGTCTTTTGGAATTTCATATTTAGTCCTAACTAGTCTGTATTCCTCATTATGTACAAATATAGCAGCTTGAATCATGATATTATTAGGAATTTTCATTACAACATTCTCATCTGTTAGTATTGTTGTATACATTAAATTAATATCTTGAATTATTCCAGTATAGCCTGGTATTAAGAAATCATTCGACCAAAATTTTGGAGGATAAGTTGGTGCCAATAAGCCGTATTGCCATGTGGTTATTGTAACCCTATCACCTATATTAAAAGGTCTACTTAAGATTAGAAAGATCCCGGAAAATACATTTGATAAAGGCGTCTGCAATGCCAAACCAATTACAAGACCAAAGACTGTACCGCCAATTAATGCGCTAGTAACCGCGACATGAACTGCTGTTAATGCTAATATAACTATTATAGTATAACCAATGAATTGGATTACCAAACTAAGACTTTCGGCAGTTGTTCTTCCAACTATATTTCCAGCTCTCAATTTTATTATTCTAGAAATTATATTGATTGAGATTACGCCTACAACACCAATTAATATCGCATTAATTACTGAAGTTATTGTGACTGAAATATGAAGTACTGCCGATAATATTACAGTTGTTGCAACAGCAACTCCAACTACTACAAAGAGTATTATAAAAAGGGTTACTAGTCGATTCATATAAGGGTTAAGTAAAGATTGTTAATAAAATTTTTTATTAGTAGAGTGGGCAAGGTTTTAAATTAAATAATTTTCTTGCTCTCGAGCATAGAATACAAAAGCTAGTACTCTCTATTGTTTGATTTGCTAAAATTCTACCAACTAATGCGTCAATAATATCCCTTATTTCTTCATCCTTTAGTAGTTTCTCTATTTCTTCTCTCTTTTCCTTTATGTTTTTCTCGTAAGTAGTAGCAGAAATACCAGATATTTTAGAAGCCTTAACCACTGGCATACCTCTCTCTACAAGTCTCTTTGCAATTGCCATTCTTAATATCGGTACTTCAATTCTAAACGCTTCTTCACAAGGGGTTGCAAGTTTCATATAATTATTTTCTCTCTATATCTATTAACAACTATTTTTAAAAGATCGACGTTGAGTTAATTAACATTGTTAATATGTTATAAAAAATGTGTAATTATTAACGTTAATTTTCTTTATTGGTACTTCATATACAAAGGAAAGTAAGCTCTCATCAATACCCTCTTTATTTCCTTGATAAACTACTTTACCTTTTTTCATAACTATAACATTATCAGCGAAATTTATCATATCAAGTTCATGAGACGTTATTAGAAATTTTCTTTCATTTTTTAAAGAAATTAATACATCAATTATCTTTTTTCTATTAGCTATATCTAGGTTAGATAATGGTTCATCCATAATTACTAAATCTCCCTCAGCAAGTGCTTTAGCAATAATTATTAGTCTTTTCTCACCAGAGCTTAAGGTAAAAAAGTCTCTTTGAATTAAATTCTCAAGGTTAAGTAATTTTATAAACCTTTCATATTCACCATTCTTTTTCCCTGCAAGAAGCACATCAATAACCTTCATGCTTGGTGAATAGAATTCTGAAGGAGAATAAGATAACTTATCCTCATTTAAAATTTCACCTTCAAGAGGTTTAATCATCCCTATTATTGTCCTTAATAGTGTGGTTTTACCAGAACCATTTGGGCCAAAAATTAAATTAATTCCATTTGTTAAGTTAATCGTCACGTTATCTAAAATTATTTTATCACCTAATTTAACTTTCAACCCCTTGACCAGCATTTATCTTCACCAGAATTGAGATTATTATTGGAGAAGCAACTAGAGCTGTTATAGCAGTTATAGGTATAATTGTTCCGAAAATTCCCCTAGATAATATATTGCTAAACTCCATTATTACAGCCCCTATTAAAGGAGAATAGATACTAAGACCTCTCATACTACCATCGATCCTTCTGGCAATATGCGGTACAATAATCCCTATAAAACCAATTATTCCAGCAATAGAGACTATATACGCTGTTATTAAACTTACAATCAATAACCAAAATAGTCTAAATCTTCCTGGGTTTATTCCGTGTGTGAATGAGATCTCATCACTAATGGAAACTAAATCAATTTGTCTTGAGTATTTTAATACAAGAAAGATGAGAAGAAAAGTTATAATAGAGAGAATTATAACATCTCTCCAACCTACTATATTTATTTCACCTAAAAGCCAAAATGTTAGTGGAGGGATTTGAGGATACTTCTCCTGATAGATAACAAGAAGAATTGTGGTTAAGGAAGAGAAAATGTAAGAAACAACAATACCTCCAACAACTATACTGTAAATTCCCCCTTTTCTTCCGATCCCTAGTGTTATTAATGTAGCTAACGTTGCTGTTATGAAAGCAAATAATGGTTGTACATATATCAACCATGAAAGAGGTAAATTAAATGCTAGAAGGAAATAAGTCAGAACTGCACCGAATGCTCCACCGGAAGATGTACCGGATATATAAGGATCTATAAGTGGGTTTTTCAATAAATGTTGAAGGATTGCTCCACAAAGCGAGATTAGGATACCTATTAACATTGCTGAAATGACTGTAGGCAATCTTATATCAAATAAGATTATTGAATAAACTCCTTCAGGATGAAAAATTTCACCTATACTAAGTCTAACTTCACCTAAAATTAGTCCTAGAAAAAATGAAATTGGTAACAACGTGATGAAGAGGTATTTTAGCACATATTAGGATAACTTAACCATATTAAAAATTTTTCTCCTTTTGTTCATGTGAAAAAGTATTTAATATATGGATGACTTATCCATACGCATGAAAATTTGGGGCATAGTTTTAGCAGTCGTTGTTATTATAGCGATCCTAGCTGGTGTTATCTATACATATATGAGAGCTAATAATAATGTAAGCACAACATCTTCTCATAACCTTAGGATTATTAGTTTAGCTCCTAGCGATACTCAAGTTTTAATAGCGTTGGGATTAGGTAAATACATTGTAGGTATTGACTATTACTCATATTCACTACTAAAATACCTTAACTTAACAAGTCAAGTACCGGCGAATGTTACAGTTTTTTCACAAATATATCCACCTAACATCTCTGGCTTATTACTTTTACATCCTAGTATAGTAGTTGTTGAATACGGTTTAGAAGCTCCCTATATTTCACAGATGGAAAAGGCCGGACTAAATGTTTTAGTTACTAACAGTGATTATGCTTATTCTTTCTCTCAGATAGAGGAAAATATAATGGAAATTGCTAAATATTTTAACGTTACTCAACAAGGAGAGGAGTTAATTAATTGGATGAATAAGAAGATTGCTGATTTTTCTACCTTAGGGAATACAACAATAGCTTACATGCTTTACATCTGTCCTAACCTAGATTTCTATACTGCTGGCGGTAATGTATTTATAAACAGTATTATTGTTCAAGGTGGAGGGATCAACGTTTTCTCTACTTACTCTGATTATCCATTACTCTCTCCAGATGAACTCCTAGTTTCCAATCCTCAAGTAATCATAGCCCAAGAGGTTAGTAACTTTTCTTATACAGAATCATTAATTTCTCAAATACCCGGGATTAAGAATGTTAAGGCTTTTAACGCAAGCCGTATATATATTCTAGGTAATTTGGCTACGGATTTATTAAATGAACCAGGACCATTATCAGTATATGCAATTTTGATGGTACATGATATAATTAATTCTACCGCACCTAAGTACGTTACTGCTTCTTGGGTTAAAGAAAACTTAAATATTGAGCTACCTATTTTTTAGGGGTTTACTTGAGAATTAAATATCCTTTTTTATAACTTAATTTTTTAAGTATTTCAATTTTTTATTGTTATAAATCACAGTAACTAGCCTTAACTTACTACAGATACACCATACTTTTTTGCTATCTTTGAAAGTTTTTTATCAAAAGTAACTAAAGGTAATTTTTCGCGTATTGCATGGGAGAGTATAATCATATCCTTATAATCGGCTAGAGGAAGTTTTTCTCTAATTAATATTTCTAAGGAATCTACTATGTTATTTACACTGTCACATATCACCTCGGCTTTTTCATTCCTTACATATGCAAAAACATCATTAATCTTATCTTCTAATTTCATATCTTTTAGAAACCATACTAGTTCATGTATAACAATTGCTGGAATTATCCATTTATTAAGCGAATCTAGAAGTTCTTCCGCTTTTTTATGATATTCCGAGTCCTCAACGTAGTCGTATATTATAACGTTAGTATCAATTATTGCCTTCTCCACGTTCAATTGCCTCCTCAATCTCTTCTGGGTATAATTTCTTACCAAGCCTTATTCTTGGTCTTTCACTTTTAACCTTTCTTAATACTATTTCATCACCGTTTAAATAGACCTCTAGAATATCTCCTTCTTTTAGATTTATTTTATTTCTTATAGAAGCAGGAATAGTTATTTGATAGTTTCTTGTAACTTTTACCCTCTCCATAAGGTCTAGTTTTGAAAATACTAATATATAAATATTTCTACTATAATAGGAACTTAGGATTAATTTAACAGTAATTCTTCTTGATTAAGCTTTACAATTAAGCTAAAATTTGAATAGCATAAGAGATTTAATGTAACTTTTCCTTTTAAAGTATTTAACCAAGGGCTTTCCTTTATATGATAATGAGAGTTGGAGTCAAAATTTTGGATGAAATAGTAGATTTTCCAGAAGGTTCAGTCTCCTTAGTTTTTGGTCCTATAGGAAGTGGAAAAAGTAAACTGATGAGAACTATTACTAAGTACTTTTTGTCTTTAGATAAGGGTGTACTTTACCTATCAGTGGAAGAGGATCCTAGAAGAGTATTATCTTATTTCTCTGATATAAATATCGAAAAACTCAAAATAGTGAATCTATTTTCAGATATTATTAGGGATCCACGAATTATTCAAGGATTTAATATAACTGCTGATTTAAAGAATGTAATGAAGGACGTATCGTTACTTATATTAGATTCCATAAATGAATTCGCACTTCAGCTAGATGTTAATCAACTAATATTATTTATAAAGACAATTATAGCGACTGTATACGCTTCAAATGCCATTGCATTAATTACATACAATTCTGGAAATGACGATACAGATTATGTTATGAGTATGGTTGAGTATTTGTTTGATGGAATTATACAATTAGATGTAGAAGAAGATATATCAATAAAGTCTATAAGAGTTCTGAGAATGAGGAATAGAAAACACGACCCTAATTGGCACTTCTTCAGAATAGAGGATGGGAATATAGTACCTCTTGACGCATCAATAGTAGCTACTATGTTAAAAAATATACAAAAGTAGACATTTGAACATAAATGTATAAATTTGTTTACATACTTTATTTAAATTAAAAACGCGTATTTATACTCATGAGTGAAAAAATTTCATTGCCAGACGGAAGAGAAGTTGATCTTCATGAGTTTATAGCATTTATGTATGGTTTATCAACCAGTGACGTTGAAGTCTTACATTTGCTTATGGAAAGCAAGGAAAAACTTGATGCAGATGAAATTGCTGAAAAGTTAAAAGTGACAAAAGCCTCAGTAAGTAAATCACTAAATAATTTATTAGATAAGGGTTTAATAGAAAGAGATAAGGCTGAAGAAGCAGAGAAGAAAAAAGGAAGACCTAGTTATGTGTATTGGGTGGATAAAGATAAATTAATCTATAAGTTAGAGAAGGATCTAGAGAAATTAGCTAGTAGTATGAAAGAAGGATTGGAAAAACATATACCACAATAATTTTTAAATAGTCATTTTAATATTATTTTTCTCATATGATAACTGAGTCTGGAATAATAAGTATGGTCGTAGCATTCATTCTAGGTTTACTTATAGGTCTATTAATAAAGAAAGTAATACAAATTGGTTTAATAATACTTGCGATAATAATTATTCTAATAGCTGTAGGAGCTTTATCACCTTCTACTGTTATACATGGTATTGAAAGTCTTGGCGTTTATGCAAGCACAGCTGAATCATTCGTCAAAAATGAAATTTCAATCCTACCTTATAATTCGATACTGTTCATTATTGGGTTAATAATTGGTTTAGTTAAGGGCTAAAAAATCATTGGTTTTGTTAATTTATAAATCATCTTAATTCTTTTTGCTGGGTGTGGATGTGTAGATAGGATATCAGAAAAGATATTTGTTTTTTCTCTCAATAGATCTTCAATAAGAAGATCTGGGTCACTTTCCTTTACTTTTGTCGGCGGGATAGTAACTATAATTCCTCTAAACGGATCTAATCTAATGTTTTGCATGTAAATTTCTATTTTAGCCAAAGCTTTAGCTAAATTCCATGCTCTCTCTCTAAATAGTTCATAAGAAAAGTAATCGGCAAAACTCTCTCTTAGCCTATTGAACCATAAGACAAATAGTTGAAGGAAGAACGTTATCACGAATAACACACCACCAATTGCTAACATAGTTAGTCCAACTAATATGTCAAACTCGTCAACAGCAAATATAAGGGTAGCCCAACCTACAGTAAGTAATATATTACTAATGAAACCTAAAATTGATGGTATTAAACCTATAGCTAATCCTATTTCAACATCATTATGTTTAATATGCCCAAGCTCATGTCCTATCACACTCTCAAGTTCTTCTGTAGTAAGAATTTGAAGGAGTGGAATAGTTATCCCAATTCTCTTTCCTGTAACGTAATTTCCATAAGCAAATGCATTAGGATAAGGCTCATCAACTAAAAAAACTCTAGGAGTTTTAATACCAGCCCTTCTTGCTACATTTTCAACTAATTCATAAACCCATCCGTAACTAGGGTCATCTCTGGTAACCTCAACTGAATTTCTCTCCACTAAATATGGGGATATTAGCCACTGGATTAGCCATAATATAAGTAAAAATATTATAGAAAAAATAACGGGAAATTTTAAAAAATTTATAATCACTAAAGAAAATATTCCCTCTGAAACTATCGTTAAAAATAAAGCTATAATCATATTAATTTTTAATGAAGTACCTATTTCCACACCCTTAGATTAAGAATAAAAAATAATATTAAGTTAATGCTTTCAAAGCCTCTTCTACTTGTCTTATTTTTTCCTTAAATTCTTCTACTTGTCTGCTTAATTCTTCATACTTCTTCTTATATTCTTCTAACTGCTTATTCACTTCTTCATACTTCTTGCTACATTGCTCTTCTGTTAGATATCTAATTATCCTTACATTACTGAAAACCAGTTTTTGATTCTGCTCATCATACTCTGCATCTACAAGAATTCTTATTACGTCCAACTTATCAATTTTCATTTGATTAACTATTACATCATATAATTGTTTGTTAAGTTCAGAAATATCTCGTATAATAATATCCTTAGGTACCATTTTGCTAAATGCTACTAAAGCAACTCTCCTAAGCTTATCAGCGTACCTAGCTGCAATTATTAACCCAGTGCTTAATTCCATCTTATTTTTTCCAATAGCTGTAGCTCTAGCTATCGTTTGCTCGTATTCTTCTGCTCTCTCTAAATCTCTTGTTTCATCTTCTTTTGGCATATTTATATATTTTCCTTTCAAAAATAAAAACGTTTCGTTAAAGAGAAACTCCATTAGAGAGACATCATACAAATACAAATTGCTTTAATAATAAAAAACGTTATTTATTCTTTAACTGGGAGAATAGTTGGTTCCATTTGCATATGAAGTAGATCAGAGTTATAGTGCGTAAAAGAAAGCTGTTTTTAAGTTAATTGCTTTATTAAGTAAAAGGAATTAAGATTTTCTCCTTGTTACTTTTTTCTACAAGAAAACCATTATCTTCAACTGAGATCTTGAATACATCTCCCTTAGTTTCCTCATATATTCTAGATGCTTTCACAACTTTCATAAAAATTAATATAGCCTCGGCTATTTTATCTAAACTCCATAAAGTCAAAGGAGCGTTAAATCGTCTAAGTAAAAGTAAATCTCTGAATGTTTGACAGAAATTAAGTCCTAACAACTCACAATTTTTCTCTACTTCCTCTGCAGTAATGGGTATCTCATAGTTTTCAATACAACTTCTCCACTGTATTAGAGTCCTCAGCGTTCTGTAAGAGTTTTCTAAGCTACTTTTCTCGTCTCCTCTAAAAAATGCTAAAAGAGAGATTACGTAGAGAGAGATAACTGCTTTACCTAGTCTTTCACAACTCTTTTCTGTTTTTACAAACTGTACATTAGGTAGATTTCCACATATGGGTTCTGATTTTATAATGTATAAACATAAAGGATCTCCTTCTTTACATAAATTTTCTAACTGTTCCTTACTTAATACAACTGGTGAAAACCCCTCAGAAGCTAGTTCCAGTAGTAAAGTTTTGTCTTCACTTATTGCGACAACATTTATATCTGACAATCCTTCTACGTAATCCTTCTTTCCATAAGATCCAAAATAACCTAAATATGAAGCCCTTGTGCATAGGCCTTTTAAATTTTCACTCACATAAATATTTAATAACTGTACTTTTTAGCTTTAAGTGGTAGATTTATTCATGAAATTTCAGATTTCTAAGTTGGAGGAAAATATTCATTACTATCCATTAAGTCAACTTGAGCAGTATGGTATAAATATTCGTAAATACCCCTATTCTATTAGAGTTTTAATAGAAAATGTAATTAGAAATTTTGATGGAAAAAAGATAACTGAAGATGATTTAGAAGCTATATTAAAATGGCAAGTAGGGAAGGAATTTTCATTTTTCCCTACTAGGGTTATAATGCAAGATTATACTGGTGTACCCTTATTAGTTGACCTAGCAGCAATGAGGGATGAAATGAGAAGAAAGGGGAAAGATCCAAAAATTGTTAACCCAGTTGTTCCAGCAGATTTAATAATTGATCATTCTATTCAAGTTGACTATTACGGTACTTCTTATGCATTATCTTGGAATATGAAGAAAGAATTTGAAAGAAATGAGGAAAGATATAAGTTTTTAAAATGGGCACAATTAAGCTTTAGGAATTTAAGAGTTATTCCACCAGGTAACGGAATAATTCATCAAATAAACTTAGAGTATTTAAGTAAAGTGGTAGACGTTAGAGAAGTTAAAGGGGTACAGACGGCTTTCCCAGAAATAGTAATTGGAACAGATTCTCATACCACAATGGCTAATGGAATTAGTGTATTATCGTGGGGTGTTGGAGGTTTAGAAGCTGAGGCCGTACTTTTAGGTGAACCTTATACAATGACAGTCCCAGAAGTTATTGGAGTTAAATTAGTTGGTGAAATCAATGAAGGTGTAACTCCAACAGATATAGTTCTCTACATTACCGAGGTTTTGAGGAAAAAGGGAGTTGTAGGTAAATTTGTTGAATTTTTTGGACCCTCATTATCAAAACTTTCTGTACCAGATAGGGCTACTATAGCTAATATGGCACCAGAATATGGTGCAACTGTAGGTTACTTCCCAATAGATTCGCAGACTTTAAAATATTTAGCCGGTACTGGAAGAGATTATAGAATAGTTGAAACTTATGCGAAATCCCAAGGGCTATTCTATGATGAAGTTCCCATTTACACGGAAGTAGTCGAGATAGATCTAAGTAAAATTGAACCTTCTGTTGCCGGTCCTAGAAATCCAGATGAGAGAGTTCCGTTAAGGGAGATGAAGAAGAGAAATGAGAAGAATGAGAAAAAGAGTGGAAGCATAGTAAGCGATAATGATGTTGTATTAGCTGCAATAACCAGTTGTACAAACACATCAAATCCAACAGTTATGATTGGCGCTGGATTATTAGCTAAAAAGGCTATAGAACGTGGTTTAAGAGTCAAACCCTATGTAAAGACTAGCACTGCACCAGGATCACCAGTTGTTGTAGAATATCTTAAGGAATCTGGTTTGCTCCCATATCTTGAGGCACTAGGTTTTCATATTGTCGGATTTGGCTGCACAACATGTATTGGTAATGCAGGGCCTTTACCTAAAGTAGTAGAGGAAGATGTAAAGAAATATGGACTAGAAGTTTATGGTGTAATTAGTGGTAATAGAAATTTTGAAGGAAGAGTAAATCCTCTTCTTAAAGGAGTTTATTTAGCTTCACCAATTCTAGTTGTTGCTTATGCACTAGCCGGGAGAATTGATATTGATTTTGATAACGAACCAATTGGTTACGATCCTAACGGTATACCAGTTTACTTAAAAGATATCTGGCCTTCTCTTCATGAAATTAGTGAGTATATTAATCTCTCTCTTAATCCAGAACTTTATAAGAAAAGGTATGAGAAAATATTTGAAGGAGATGAGAATTGGAAATCACTAAAGGTTAGTGAGAGCGAGACTTACAGTTGGGATTCTAGCTCAACATATATAAAAGAACCCCCATGGTTTATTTTACCAACTTCTAAACTTGATGACATATTGAACGCAAGAATTTTACTTTTACTTGGCGATAAAGTAACTACTGATCATATTTCTCCAGCTGGCCCAATACTAGAAGATTCAGTTGCTGGGAAATATTTAAGACAATTGGGAGTTAAGGAGTTAAATACTTATGGTGCTAGAAGAGGAAATCATGAAGTAATGATAAGAGGAGGATTTGCAAATCCCAAGCTTAAGAATCTCTTAGTTGATAGGGAGGGTGGATATACTAAGCATTTCCCAGATGGCAAAGTAATGAGTGTTTACGAAGCTTCTGAGTTATATAAGAGTGAAGGAGTGCCTCTAGTAATTGTTGCTGGTAAGCAGTATGGCTCTGGAAGTTCAAGAGATTGGGCTGCCAAAGTCACGGCATTATTAGGTATTAAAGCTGTATTAGCTGAGAGCTTCGAAAGGATTCACAGAAGTAACTTGGTAGCTATGGGAGTTTTACCAATTCAAATACCAGACTGGAGATCATTAGGTATTAAGGGTGATGAGGTTGTGAATATTTACGGTTTAAAGGATTTAACGCCAAAGAAAAAGGTTAAGATCGAGTTTAGATCTTCAAGCGGTGAAGTGAAAGTTGTAGAAGGTTTAGTAAGAGTTGATACCAATGTTGAATTAGAATATGTACGTGAAGGTGGGGTTTTAAAGTATGTAATGAATAAATTATTATATGAAAGTTAGAATTAGAGGCATTTACGCTACAGCCCTAACAAAATTATTTTTAGATAATGGTTTTGAAATTGTTCAAGCCACTCCACAAATCTCTGATCGTTTTTCTCTTCCTATCAGAGCTGAACCCTCAGATGTTACAATTAAAGATGGAAATGATAAGGGAGAATTAATTAGTATTGGAGAAGACATTTACTCATTTTTACGTAAAACTTTTCAAAATTCTTTTATTTGGAAATCACCAGTTAGACTCTATTCGGTAATCGAAACTAATAACTGTAAGTTTATGGACTATCAGGTTGAACCTTGTTTAGATAAGGGATTAGTGGTTAAGCCTCCATCAGAGGGAAGAATTATTTTATCATCTCCAAAAGCAGTGGGTAAATATTCTATGGTTTGGAGAGGAGACGGTAAAACATTCTTTTCAGAACACATAAGAGATAGAGAGGAAAAGACGAGACTCCTATCTATAAGTATTCCCTTTAATAAAAAGGGGTATAATGTAAAGTGGAGGAGTAATGCTCCTTTTGCAAGCAATATTGTTCTTAAAGAAGAATTAGAAAAATTAGCAATAAGGTTTGATAATAATGATTTTAGACAACAAGGTGAAGATTTCATAAAAGTTACAGTGTCTTTAGAAGATAAAATCATGTTAGATGAAATCAGAAAAAAGGTATTACCCAATACTATTAGATTTCATCATATGTTAAAAATGTCTTTTTCGAATGAAGTTGATGAAATCGAGCAAACCTCTATGAATAATGAAGAGTTGTTAGATAAGCTGATTACTGACTACATGGGTATTGAACATATTAAACCAGATGGTAGAAAATTTGAGCTAAAAGAAGGTAAGGTTATATACAAAGAGGTTAACTCAGACTATTATATTGTTAGATTAATGAGAGTCTTTTCAAGAGAAGGAATTTATGATGGACTAAACGTTAAGAAAGAGGAAGGAGATTACGATATTGTTGAGTTTGATTCAAGAAAATGGTATCAGATTCACAGATATTATAATAAAGATGGTAAGTTGAAGGGGATTTATGTTAATATTTCCACACCACCAGAATTACTCAGAGGTAAATTAAGGTATCTTGATTTAGAGGTTGATGTTGTTAAAGTAGGAGACGAAGTTAGGATAATTGATTTAGAGGAATTAGAAAAGAACAAAGAGATCATAGGAGAGACAATGTATAAAAAAATATTTACCATAATAGAAGAAGTCAAAAAGATTCTTTAAAGTTTTTCTAGTTCTTCCCTACTGATAGGAATAATTTTAACAACATTCTCATTTTCGTCATATATCACTCTAACTAAATCTCCTTCTCTTACTTTAACTTTTTGTCTTATTCTAGCTGGTATAGTAACCTGGAAATTTCTTGAGACCTTTACAATATCTTCAACTGGCATATTTGCTTCCAGATAAATTATTATCTATTGGTTAAAAAACTTTTATATAATAATTATTCTGAAACTTTACTCCTTCTATTTTTTACTTACGATCTTAACTTCTTCGTTGCCTCACTGGTAATAATCTTCTTAGTCTGTTCAACATTACCTAATCTTCTCGTTGTTTCAATACTTTGCTGAAGCCTTCTTGTAGTTTCCATTAGTTCAATTCTTCTAGTCTGTTCAGCTAATTGATTCATTTGCTGCAAAGTTCTAGTTGCTTCAGCTAAGTTATTTGAATTTACTTGAGTAACTAACTTATTCATTAATTCATAATATTGGTATTCATTAAGAATATCGTTGTTAATACCACTTAAAAATACTTGAGAACTAGAAGCTGGCGTTACCTGACTAACTGCTATAATGTTTTCTGTTCTATTGGTAGCTGGATCTTCATAAGTTATTTTTACATCTAATATATTTCCATTAAAGTTTGGTGGAATAGACGTTTCACCAAATATTCTAACAACTCCTTCTATAGCTCCTAATTTAACTGGTGGTCCAGAATAATTTAATAACTTAACTTGTGATGGTGAGTTTATTTCTACTATGACATTTTTAGCACCTACTTGAGTCACAGCGGCTTGAGGTAAAGAATTCGCTATCTCCATTGGATCTTGAATATGATTAAGAATACCGCCAGTTTTATCCGCTAAAACCTTAAGTAACTGCTCATTATAATCATCACCAATACCAAATGAAATTACCTTAAACCCATCTGGGAATTGAAGTTTTTCGTATGCGTCAGTATTTGTTAAATCTGTTGGATTACCGTCTGTTAGTAAAATAATATAACCTGGTATTCCGTGCTTTTTAGCTATTTGAATAGCAGTTGACAAAGCAGTATATAATACAGTGTTACCTTGAGCTGTTACACTAGAAATTGTCTCACCTACAGACCCTGAGGTATCTGCGAATTCAATCAAAGTATTTACTGTAGAAGAAAATGTAATAAATGTAATTTTATTTCCTGGAGGAATTTTATTTAATAACTGTAATGCACCTTGTTTTGCCGTCTCTATCTTAATTCCAGCCATTGATCCAGAGGTATCTAATAAAATTATATAATGAAATCCAGTTGCAACGGATACTCTTTCTGGGACTAAAATTAATCTAAAAACTCCCCTAACAGGTGAGGTAAAAGAGTACTTATGACTAAACTCTAGCCTAGCTGAGATTGTCAAAAAAATCACCCAACTTTTATTCAGCCAAAACTTTAACAATAGTCTGATTTCCAAGTTTTATTATTGTATTAGGACTAATTTTTTGTTTTCCTTTAACTGGTTGAAATAATTTCCCATCGTAAATATAAGTTCCATTTGTACTATTAAGATCCTCAATATAAAGTTCTCCTCCTTCAAGTGAGATTAATGCATGTCTTCTTGATACTTCTGGATCAGGAACTATAATTACATTCTCTGGACTTCTTCCGACTGAAATAGATGGAAAGATATCGAAGCTTAATGGTATTTTCTGGTTAATCAATCCAGCGTAAGGTGTTTGGATGAAGAGTAAATAATATTTTTGCGTTACTTGTTGGGCAGGAGGTATTGTTGGGCTTGGTGGAGTTGTTGGTGGAGGTGTTGTAACAACTTGTTGCTGAACAGGTTGCATTGTATTTGGTTGTTGTAATGATTGGTCTACTGGCGGGGGTGGAGGTGTTTGGGCTGGTGGAGTTGGCGGGGGTGGAGTAATAACTTGTTGTTGTGCTTCAACTTGTTGTGGTTGTTGTAATGATTGGTCTACTGGCGGGGGTGGAGGTGTTTGGGCTGGTGGAGTAAATTGAGTATCAGCTGGCTTTTGTGCACCACATTTAATACAAAAACTTGCATCATCAGCATTCTCATATCCACAAACGGGACATTTCCATGGCATACATAAAGTATTTTGTATAAAAGTATTTATAGTTTTACTCACGTAATATTCATAGTAGAAATGACTATAAGTCTAAAAATTAAATCCTCACATAGCTATGTTAGTATTGAAAAACCTACTCAAATTAGTCTTATAATTAGGGTTGTTCCTGAGACTTTTGTTCAATTTACTGGTATTCACTATGTAATTCTTATTGATAATAGCCCTTCTATGCGTAAAGACAATAAGTTAGATGTTGCTATAGCTGCTGCAAATAAACTTTCTTATGAGATTCCACCCGGAAACTATATTTCAATTTATCTTTTCTCTAATGATTTAGAGAAAATTTATGAAGGTCCATCAGGTAATCCTATAGCTTTGCAAAATGTTAAGAAAGGATATACTACGAATTTACATAAAGCCCTAAGTAAAATTTTACAACAGCTAGCTTACGTTCAATTACCAGTTAAATTGATCATATTATCTGATGGTAAACCTACTGATAAGAGAAATGTAAAGGAGTATGAGGGACTTCAAGTACCCCCAAACGTTCAGATTATTTCGATCGGAATCGGAAGAGATTATAATGAAGTCATATTAAAGAGAATGGCTGACAAAGGTTCTGGAGTGTATTATCATATAGAAGACCCTACTCAACTGCCATCAGTATTTGCTCAACAAAAGGTTAGTGAGGTTGCTGGCTATAATTTTGTCTTAAATGTTCCACCAGGTTTTGAGGTTATTAATTATGAGGTTCCAGTAAATATTCCAATAATTGATAGGACTATATCAATTTATGCGATTGGAACAATACCTCCTGGAACTCAGCCAGTTCAGCTATTATTTACTGGAAGTTATTACGATCCAGCTAAAAGAATTAACGTTCCTATTAATGAACAACTAATTATACCAAGAGGTAATGAGGTTCAAGTGATACAAGGTGTAAATCAAGGTATTTTATCTGAGGTCAGATACTATAGTCTGCTTAAACAATATAGTAACGCTATAGCAAGTGGGAGTAAAGATGCTACTGTAATAGCACAAGAGCTTAGAGTAGCAGCTGAGCAAACAAGAAGGGAAGATTTAATAGAAGAAACTAGAAGGCTTACTGGTGATTCAAAGACAGATTTATCTGAAGTTACGAGAACTATGAGAAAAAGTTAAAAGGAAATATGATTGATTTTTGTGTGGTATGATCAAATTAACGTTCTTTCATGATGTGATTTGTCCTTTCTGTTTCGTTATGTCTAAAAGACTTAAAAATGTAGTAAGAGAATTTAAGGGAGAAGTTATTGTTAAGCATAAGGCATTCTCTATCATTTCATCACTAGAGGACTTGAAGGAAATAGCTCCTACAATAGAAGATGCTAGAAAAGTATTTCTTAGTGAATTTCAAATAGTGAAAAAATATTTTCCAGACTACGATCCAGAGAAAGTTATTAGTAAGGGTAAAATAGGTTATGTGTGGTCAATTCCACCTTTGATGGCATGTAAGGCAGCAGAATTTCAAAAGGGCGATGAAGGTCATTGGGAATACTTTGATAAAGCCCAAGACAAGTTCTTCCTGGAGGGAGAAGATGTCACACAAGATGAGGTTCTTATTAAAATCGCAGAAGAAGTTGGATTAGATGTGGAACAGTTTAAGAGGGACTTTAAATCTAAAAAAGCAAAGTTAGCTGTAATAGAAGATGAAGAAGAAGCTAAAGCTATGGGTATTCATGGTGTTCCAGCTATTTTAATTAATGATGTCTGGCTTGTGAGAGGTGTTCAATCAGAAGATTTCTTAAGACAAACAATTGAAGACATATTAGAGCACGGCGAACCGAAAAATGTAAAGCTAAAAGCTTTTTGGGAGAGAGAATAAAGTATTACACATGAAAGCTGTAAAAAACTACATGTCAAGTCCAGTATTTCAAGTTGAAGCAAATACGTCTATACAAGAAGTATGTAAGCTAATGATGGAAAGAGGAGTAGGTTCAGTAATAGTCACTGAAAATGGTGAACCTAAGGGTATTTTTACAGATAGAGATGCTGTAAGAGCGTTTTCAATGGGTTTAAATCCTACAGATGAAGTCAGGTTAGCCTCTACAATGGGTAATTTAATAACTGTAGATGAAGATACCGATGTTTTTGTAGCAATAGATATAATGACTAAAAATAAGATCAGGCATTTACCAGTAAAAGACAAGGAAGGGAAGATTATAGGGATGTTTGCAATAACAGATATCTCTAAAGCACTTCATGATGTATTCCCATAAGAAATATATAGGGATATAAATATATAGGAGTAGAACTATTTTTTCAATGTGAAATACTTGGAGTTATTGCCTAGTGATGCAAAAACACTAAAACATAGCCTTAGTGCAATATATCATAATGACGGAAAAAAAGAGGAAATAGATCTAAGTTATAGCAAAATCTCCCAAATAACAAGTGATAATTATGATTTCATTTTTTCCCATAAATTACTTAACGGTGAGGCTTTAATTTTAAAGAACATAACTAGCTTTCTGATCATTGATACAAGGTTTTTTAGATACATAAGAAGTAAAAAATTGAACTTGAACTTAAAGGGAAAAACTCTTCAGATAGGTTCTCCGTTAACAAATGCCACGGTCACAGTCAGTAATGATTTGGCATATTTTTACGTTGATAACCTAGTGAATTCTGTTTACCCTCTTCCCTTTAGAGATAACTCTTTCGATAACGTGATTATTTCTGAGATCTTAGATTATGATATCATTAGAGAAGCATCAAGGGTCTTAAAGAATAATGGTAAGGCCTATTTAATTATTAATGCCTTTGATGGAGTTAGACCAGTAGAAGCTATCAAGGTTCTTTCAATCAAGTTTAATATTAAATTTGCAAGAGAGTTGGAAGGATTTTGGATAATTGAAGGCACAAAAAAGAATTAATACGAAAATAACTATATCAACTTATGAGTAAGCTAATAAGCCTAGAAGAGGGAATTAAACTGGTTAGAGAAGGAGAAACAATTACCATAAGCGGTATGTCATTTCATAGGAATCCTATGGGATTTATATACGAATTAGTGAAAAGTGGTACTAAAAATTTAGGTTTCGTTGATAGAGAACCAGGTTTCGGTCTTGAAATACTTCTTAAATATGGAGTAGTAAGGAGAGTTAGGGCCCCAATGGTTACTTTAGAATGGTTTGGAATACCCCCATATTTTAGAAGGAAAGTCGAACAAGGAGAGATTGAATATTTGGAAGATACTTGTGGAGCCTTTATAGCCGGAATAAGAGCAGGAGCTTTTGGAGTCCCTTTTATGCCGGTTAAAGGAATAATAGGTTCGGATTTAGTAAAATTACATGAAAAAGTTGGTAGTTGGAAAGTAATTGAAGACCCATTTACTAATGAGAAAATCGTCCTAGTTAAAGCAATAATTCCAGATGTTGCCATAATTCATGTTCATAAAGCTGATGAAGAAGGAAATGCTGAGATTTTAGGCCCATTATATGAGGACGAATACAAGGCTAAAGCTGCAAAGAAAGTAATAATAACTGCTGAAGAGATAGTACCTAAATCTTATTTTTATGGAAAAAGACCAACAATAAACGCTGAATATGTTACAGCAGTAATTCATTTACCTAGAGGTGCGGAACCAACAAGTATGTTTGGATTATATGATGTTGATTGGGAAAAGATAATTGAGGAATTACAGCCAATTGGTTAAGAGAGCGGAAAGGCTTTAACTCTATGAGAACTCATAATCCCTCTAAAGCAGACCTAAGATTATAGGGGTCAACTTTATTTATAAAATTCAAATCTTCTTGAGTAACTTCTACTTTTCCTACATTTTCGCATATAATATCGAAATCTGTATTATCTTTTATTACATTACAATTACTCCACGGATATACATGAGTTACAATCCATTTTTTAAACCCTCTATCATATTTCATTATACCTAAGTTAGTTACTAGAAAAACATTATTATTTGAATATTTAGCGGTGCCTGTGATAAAATCAACTTTCTTCACTAATGAACGTTTTGAATGTTTTAGATTCCAAAGTATCACTTTTTTTGCTAAAGGCATTAGATATGCTGTTGCTGCACCTCCTGTAAGTCTAACTTTTGGTTTTTCATAACTTCCAATAACTGAAAGATTTACGTTTGTTTCTTCATCTATTTGTACCGGTCCTAGAAACATTACGTCTAATAAGCCTTTTTGAAATAAATCAAATGAATCAGCAGTTATCATTACTGGAGCTTCTTCAGAATAAAATGGATTACCGGTTGAAGGGGAAATGGAAACACTTTTTGGGTTATCAGCTTCTGCAACTCCCAAAATCCTAATTTTCTTATTGTAAACATCTCGAGCTAGAAAAGCACCAAGAATTGCTGGAATAGAATTTAATCCTATGTATACTTTTTCTCCATCCTCTAAAAGTAATGAAATAGCTTTACTTACATGTTCAATTATCATGGGAAAATATAAACCTACACTAATTTTAATTTTTTATTACCTTGCGGAAGTGTTCAAGGATATTCTTACGGTTAGGTTTGTTAAAGGCTTAACATATATTGTATCTTAAACACTAGGTTTTTATTTTCAACATCTAACTATATCATATGAAGGTTTATAAATATGGGGACTATTATTTCGGTGGAGTAAGTCACGTTGTACCAGGTTATTTTCAAGATGTAGTATTTGTGTATAAAAATGGAAATAATTGGACTTCAATTAGTGCAGAAAGATTTAGAACAAACGATTCAAATTTAAATTTAATAAAGGAAAAAATTAAATATGCTACGCATGAGGATGATCTAATAAAGGCTGTTAATGAATTAAGAAAAATAGGTATTACGATCGAGGAGGTAAATAAACCACCTTTCCCAGAAAAATTACTTGAGGGAAAGAAAAAGATACAAGCAGAATTCGATTAATCAGCCCCTGGTTCGTCATCAATATTCAGCCCCGCAGAGTTTCCTCATTATTTAAATATAACCGATTCTACTTTTAAATTCATGTATAGTTTATTTAGGCAAGGTACACAAAAAGAAAGCGGAGAAGATGTATTAAGATCTAATATATTAGCTGTAAGAACCCTATCAGAAATGCTAAAAAGTAGCTTGGGTCCTAGAGGATTAGATAAGATGCTTATAAGCTCAACAAACGATGTAACAGTAACAAATGATGGAGTTACAATAGTTAAAGAAATGGATGTACAGCACCCAGCAGCAAAATTGGTTGTTGAAGCAGCAAAAGCTCAAGATACTCAAGTAGGAGACGGAACAACATCTGCTGTAGTATTAACTGGTTTCTTACTTGAACAAGCTGAGAAACTTTTAGATCAAAAAGTCCATCCAACAATTATTATTGAAGGATATAAAAGAGCTTCAGATATAATTCTTAGTCATAGCAAAGAAGTTGCAATAAAAATAAACACTTCAGATAAAGATTATTTAAGAAAAGTTACTTATACTTCATTATCAAGTAAATTCTTCTCTGGTGAATCTACACTTAACAAAATCATAGACATTTCAATAGATGCTGTAGTTTCTATAGCTAAAAAACAAGACTCGTCTTATAACATAGATCTTTCTGATATAAAATTTGTAAAGAAGAGAGGAGAAAGCGTAGATGAAACAGAACTTATTAGAGGATTTGTCCTAGATAAAGAAGTTGCTCATGAAAATATGCCAAGAAGAATAGAAAAGGCTAAGATAGCTATAATTGATTTTCCACTAGAAGTTGAAAAACCAGAAATCTCTGCAAAAATGAGTTTCACATCACCAGACCAGATAAGAGAGGCATTAGAAGAACAATCTAAATATGTTAAGTCCTTAGTAGATGCTTTAGCAAATGTTGGGGCAAACGTTATTGTTTCTCAAAAGGGTATGGATGATATAGCCTCTTACTTTATGGCTAAGAAGAAAATTATAGGAGTAAAGAATGTGAGTAGAAGTGATTTAGAGAAATTAGCAAAATCTGTTGGGGCAAAAATAATTACAACAATAAAAGATGTTTCACCCGACGATTTAGGATATGCTGAGGTGGTTGAAGAAAGAAAAATAGGAAATTCAAAGGCAGTATTCTTTGAAGGTGCAAAGCAGGGAGATGCTGTAACAATATTAATTAGAGGGTCTAGTGATATTGTTATGGATGAATTAGAGAGAAGTTTTCAAGATTCATTGAATACTGTAAAGAATGTTCTACAGTATCCTTACGTGGTGGCCGGTGGAGGAGCGTTTGAAATGGAGATGGCATTAAAGTTGAGAGAAGAGGCAAGAAAAATTGGAGGTAAAGAACAATTAGCTGTTGAAGCCTATGCTGATGCATTAGAGGAATTTGCTATAACATTAGCTGAAACAGCTGGTTTGGATAGTGTAGATGCTTTAGTTCAATTAAGGAACTTACATAGTAAAGGATTAAGAAATGCTGGGATTAATGTAGAGAGTGGTAAAGTTGAGGAGGATATGGCTAAAATTGGTGTTCTTGATCCATTAATAGTAAAAGAACAAGTTATAAAGAGTTCAACTGAAGCAGCAACAGCAATTTTAAAAATTGATGATTATATTGCAGCTGCTCCAGCAAAACCACAACCACAGCAAGGGCAAGGCGGAGAAGGAGGCGGCGGAATGATGCCCGGAATGATGGGTTAAAAGATAGGATTTCTTTTCCATCCTTTATGAGAAAATCCTTCGCCTTTAAATCTCTCTTCTTCCCAAACATTTCCTCTCTCGTGATAACCTCTTTCTTCCCAAAAACCATCAACATAATCCTTTACAAATTCTATTTCGGTTAACCATTTAGCACTCTTCCAACCATATAAATGGGGAATAAATGGTCTTGCTGGAAATCCGGCTTTGATATCTAACGGTTTTCCATTCATTTTTAAAGCTATTATAGTATCTTCATGTAATGCATCTTCAATAGGAATTGTAGCAGTATATCCATCTAATGAATAGAAAATTACCCATTTTGCCTCATTTTTGACTTTGGCCATTTCAGCTAACTTCTTCAATTTAATTCCTTCCCATTCAACGTCAGCAACACTCCAACCAGTTACACAGTGGAAATCTTTAGTATACTTAGTATCAATCATGTTAAGTAGTTGTTCATATGTAAATTCTAGCTGATTCTCAACTAATCCAGAGATTTTAAGTCTATATTTCTGAATATCAACATGAGGAACTCCTAGTGCTGCGTAATAAATAAACTTTTTCACATAATGTTGATTTGGAGGGGACTGTCTTTGCATAAGATTAGTTATCTTTAACAGTATTTAAAGAAATATTAGAAAAATTAGAACGATGCTGAAGCCCTATATTTAGCCATAGTCTGTGCTTTACTATAACAATTTATTAAATATTTTGCAGTAGCACTCCATCTAAAATTCTCCTCAACTCTTCTAATTCCGTTTTGTCTAACTTTATTCCATAAATCCGTATCGTCTGTCTTTAAAATAAGGTCATCCATATATAAGTAATTCTTATTTTTAGTCTCACTACTCATAGATAGAGCTAATGATGTAAGTATACCCCTATACAATTCCCAGATGTTTTCTGGTCCTATAATAAATCCTGTTCCATTATTTATGTCGCTCCTTAAATCTATAATAGACTCTCTAAGGCCACCAACGGCATAGGCAACAACTGGAGTGCCAACAGCCATAGCCTCAAGAGCTACTATTCCAAAAGGTTCCCATCTAGAAGGGACTACAAATACTGATGCAGCATAGTAAAATAATTTGTAAATATCCTTGGGCATGGAATAAGACGCGATGATCCTAACGTTACCACCAATTTCAGAAGCCTTATTTACTAAGTCATAGAGTAAGCCATAATCACCTGAAGGTAGACCTAAAATTACTAATCTAGCATTTGGTATCTTGTTAACTACCTCCCTAAAAGCTCTTATAAGTAAGTCAACTCCTTTCTGATACACAAGTCTTCCAGCAAATAGGACTAAAGGACCATCATCTAATCTTGTGTATGTCCAATCATCTTTAATCCCAATCCTAAACCTATTATTCCATAAAATGTTTCCAGTAGTATAATCCTCTGGAATTAATCTTAAATTCTCGAGCATATTATATAATCTTCTCCTTACCTCAACTCTGTCCTCTGTATTGAAAATCTTTCTTGCGTAATTTTTAACTTCATCAATACTCCAATCGGTTCCGTTATAAGTTACACAACTTTTGTTCTCTATCCAGTTTCCTATAAAATTGTAAACGTCGTATGTAAGATAACTTTTACTTACTGTAGTTACTACATCAGCTTCCCATGCTCCAAATTTTTCTATCAACCCTTGTGACAACTCATCCCAAACTTGTCTTGTAGTATATAATTTATGGGAAACAACTTGCCAGATATAATGAGGGCAATTGCTTAATCCAGCCCAATCTTCTGAAGCGTAATGCCAAGGAGCTCCAACTTTGTTAAGTAAGTGTATTGTAAACACTAATGGAACTACAACTTTCCTAGTCTCAAAAGTTTGTTTTGCCATTACTCCAGCTAGTACAGCATGCCAATCATGAGCATGAATTACCGAAGGTATATTGCCCGGTATAGAAAAGACAGAATAAGCTTGAACTCCTCTAGCTAATAATGCTGATTTTTCCATTATGTTATTATAAACGTTCCAATTATCAATTAATACTCCAGTATTATAATCAAGTCCTTTAACTAAAATCACATTAAATCCGTCTAATCTCCCTTCTTCAAAACCTAAAGCGTAAGGATACCTCTTTCCGTCCATTCCAATTCTATCTCCATATGCTGTTAAAGAAAGTTCTCTTAGCTTCAACGCTGATCTATATTGGTCATTTAAGTGTCGACCATGACTAGGCATTATTACAGTTACGTTTATTCCTTGCTCAGCTAATCCCTTAGCCATATTATAAACTGCATTCCCCAATCCACCAACACTAGCAACATTTGATAATTCTACTGTTATCATCCAGACGCTTTTTATTTCTTCTGGAAACCAAATTGCTTCTATTCTTTTCATTTCAGCCACTCTTTTAAATATTTTTCATAACCTTTAAATTCCTGAGTCCTATTTATAATTTCCTTAAACTGATTTTCATTCCACGCTTCACTACTTCTCTTTCCATTTTTATAAAATATGAACGGTTCGTTATTAATGTTTAAAAGTTTAAGGAGTTCATCCTGAAACATTGTAATTGCATAAAATTCGTTAATGAATGCATCTATTGGAGAATTAAAAGAACTGAAGTAAGAGTGAACTTCAGCTGGTCCGCCACTTCCTAAAAACATGTAATAATAATGATCACTAGTTGTAAAATATCTCCACGCTTTAAGATATTCCCCTCCAGCTTCTTTTGCTAACATTTCTGTTCTTCTTACCATTTCATCATAAGCCCATTGCATTATATTTCCTAGCCAACTACTTTCATCTTTATTAATGTCTGCCCAAGAAACTGTGGAATCAATAACTATCTCATCATAATATTCCTTATAAACTTCTCTTGGAAGTTTAAATTCCACACCTCTCCTATGAAGTTCTCTCGGTAACCATCTTAAGAAATCAAGGATACCACTTTCTGGCCAATGATGTTCACCAAAAGTTTCATAATCAACAAAGATTAATCCTATTTCTCCCTCAGACCATGATACCCAGTCAGCAAATTTTGAAGCAGTTAAAGGATATTGATCCCATTTTGGGTTAGAAAATCTAAAGGCTATATCATCGCTTAATCTATAATTCCTTAAAAGTAGAGAAAGTTTTGTGTCTCTTATTCTATATACTCTATTTGGACTCTTTCCCTTTAATAGGCTCTCTTTTCCTTCAGTTATTACAACTTTAAATCCTAACTTTTCAATCTCCTTCACTATCCTAGGAGTTAGAAGTAATTCTGTGTTTTCAAAGGTAACAGGTTCTTGTCCAAAATAATCCCTAATTAAATTTTTATGCATTTGGACTTGTTCTTTCCATTCAGTTAAATCTTCCCAAAGAGATGTGATAGAGTGATAATATGTTTGGGATAAGAATTCAACTTTATGTGTGTAAGATAATTGCTGAAATAACTCTAAGACGTCTTTACCCCACTTTTCAGCTTGTTCTATGAAAGTTCCAGATAAGGAAAAAAAGAATTTGAAATCATAACCTTCACTTTCCCCATTTTCAATCTCTTCAAGAAGAATTCTAGTTGCTGGAATATAGCATTTGTTTTTAACTCTCTCAAAAATCTCCCTATTTAAGTTATCATCAAAATATTTTGTCAATGGTCCACCTCTAATAACCGGATCCCAAAAGTAGTTTCTTCGTATCCTAAATGGTTGATGAACTTCAAATCCTATAATCAGTCTTCTCATACTATATTCTTTATAAGTAATGAATTATTAAATTTACATAATGGCATGGAAACTAGAAGATATAAAAGTTATAATCCCTATAGGCGGTGAAGCAACAAGATTAAGACCATTAACCGTGGAAACATCAAAAGCTGCAGTAAGGTTACTAAATAGACCGTTAATAGAATACACGATTTTAGAATTAGCGAGACAAGGTATAAAGGAGTTTATTTTTGGAGTAAAAGGATATGTTAATTATAGGTCTTTATTTGATCTATATAAAGAAGGTATAGGATTTTCAGCAAGGTATCATATAAAGCCAAGAGTTCACTTCAAATATATTCCAAGAGCTGAGACTGTTGGAAATGCACATGCTGTCAAAATTGCTGTAGAATATTATGATGTAAAGGAACCGTTTCTTGTAGTTCAAGGGGATAATCTCTTTAAACTTGATGTTAAGAAAGTTCTTGAGTATCATGAGGAAAAGAAGGCTTTTATGACTATAGTTTTAAAGAAAGTTGAGAGTGTTGAAGAGTTTGGTGTGGCAGAGTTAGATAACGATATGAAAATAAAGAGGTTTGTTGAGAAGCCAAAAAGAAGAGAAGAAGCACCTTCAGATTTGGCAAATACTGGAATTTACGTAATTAGCCCAGAGATACGTGATGTATTTAAGAGCGAAGAAGTAGAGGAAATGTTAAAATTAGGTAAAATGGATTTCGGTAAGGATATAATACCCTACCTTATTAAGAAGGGTTATCCGGTTTATGGATATGTCACAGAAAATCTATGGTTTGATGTTGGTACACCAGATAGATATTTGGAAGCAATGCTAACATTACTAAAGACTCTCTCTGATGAAGATATGCAAGGTCTGAGGATTGATGCTAACAGAAGGATTTTCGTTCAAGGAACTAGTCCGGACTCCAGAAAGAGAAGGGTAATCATAAAGAGAATGTACAAAAAAGGGGATTTAAAACTAGAAGGCGATATACTTATTGGAAGGCATTGTCAAATTGGCAGTGGGACTTACATTGAGGAATCTGCCATAGATAACTTTACAATAATAGGAAAAAGTGTTAAAATTGTGAGAAGTTCTATAATGGATAGAGTATACATAGGAGATAATGCTGTAATTGAAAATTCTATAATTGGTAGACATGTTGAGATAAGATCCACTTCTTCAAAACCTACTAAAATAATTAATAGTGTCATTGCTGATGATGCTGTAATAGGAGAGGGTAGTGAAATTACTAATTCAAAAATCTATCCTCATAAACTTATAAATTCTGAGAGTAAGATATACGATACGATATTAACATGAGATATCTCAATATAGGAAATGGTAGAATATTAATCAATATTGATGAGTTTGGAAGATTAACTGATCTTTATTTTCCATATGTTGGAATGGAAAATCAAAGTGCTGGTAAACCGATTAGATATTATTTCTTTGATGGAAAAAACATATATGAGGATACTAAGTGGAAAGTTACCGTAAATTATATGCAAGATGTAAATATAGCCGAGATACGAGCTGATATAAATGAGACCGTCTCATTAGTGTTTTATGATTTTACAGATCTTCATGATCCACTTTATTACAGAATCATTAAGATTTTGAATAAAGGAAATGAAGAAATAAAGGGAAAACTCATATTTCTTATAGATCTAGATTTATATTCAAGTTCGTTTGGTGACACTGCATTTTTTGATCCTCAAACTTCTTCAATAATACATTATAAATCTAAAAGATATGTAGGTGCGAAGCTTTTTGGAATAATGAAGGAACTAAGTGAGTACACAATAGGAAAAGACGAGGTTTATTATGATGTACAAGATGGGAGGCTTAGTATGAAACCAATTGATAATGGAAATGTACAATTCGCAATGGCTGTAGATTTAGATTTGCTTCCAAAAGGTACAGATAAAGCTTACTTCGTCTTAGCCTTTGAAAGGAAATTATCTGATTTGAGAAAACTTCTTTCAAGGATTTCTCCTACATCAGTTGAGACTACTTTTACAAGTAATTATATGTTTTGGCAAAATTGGATAAGGAGAGCTAAGCAGATCAATGACAAGAACGTAGAAAAATTGTATAAGATAAGTCTACTCGTTATAAAAAATCATATGGATGTCAATGGTTCGATTATAGCTTCTTCCGACTATAGTTTTGTTGGACTATATGGTGACTCATACAATTATTGTTGGCCTAGAGATAGCGCAATTTCAGCTCACGCATTAGATATTGCCGGTTACGGAGATATTGCAATGAAACATTATCAATATATTTCTGAAGTAGTCACAGAAGAAGGTTTTTTGTATCATAAATATAATCCAGATAAGACGTTAGCTAGCTCATGGCATCCATGGATTTTTAGAGGTAAACAGATTTATCCAATTCAAGAAGATGAAACTGCATTACAAGTATGGGCTATTGCTAATCACTATCAAATATACAAAGATATTGATGAACTTATAGATATTTTTAAAAATTTTCTAAAACCAGCAATAAGGTTCCTCATGAGATATGTAGAAGATGGTTTGCCTAAGCCGAGTTTTGATTTATGGGAAGAAAGATATGGTATTCACATTTACACAGTATCAACTGTTTACGGAGCTCTAGTCTCGGCTTCTGAATTAGCAAGGGATATTGGAGATGAAGTATTAGCATCTGACATGCTAGATGTTGCTGAATACATGAAAGAAGAAGTATTAAGAAGAATGGTGCATAATGGCAGATTTATAAGAAGAATTGATGAGAACGGAAACAAAGATCTCGTTATAGATGCTAGTATGTATTCTCCTTACTTTTTCGGAATGGTTGACGTAAGGGATCCTATTATGATTAACACAATAAGAGCTATTGAAAATTCAATAAAGGTAAGTGGCGGTATCGCAAGGTACGAGAATGATATGTACAAAAGAGTAAAGAGTCAGCCTAATCCCTGGATAATTACTACATTATGGTTAGCTGAGTATTATTTAGACCTAGGACAAAGAGAAAAGGCATTAGATTACATTAATTGGGCTATGAGTAGAGCTTTACCTAGTGGATTATTACCAGAACAAGTTGATCCTGAAAATTTTACATCTACTTCTGTCGTTCCTCTAGTGTGGTCTCATGCAGAATTTATAATTACAGTAGATAAGTTAATATCCAGATAAGTAGAAATGAATACCTAATGATTGACCCCGAGGAATGTGAGTACCACGAATGGATACTACCTTTTAAAACTGGAGGGTACGCATCATCTACAATTTGCGGGATAAATAGTAGAACTTATCACGGATTTCTAATAGTCCCATTAAATCAGCCTCATAAGAGGTATTTAGTTCTTTCGAAATTTGAGGACTTTATAACAATTGATAATGAGGAATATCCTATAAATACTAATAGATACTTTGACGTATATTACCCAGACGGATATAAGTATTTGGAAAACTTTAAGTGGGAGAAAAATTACGTTAAATGGGTTTACGAATATGGTAAAGTTACCCTTGAAAAAGTTCTTATAGCCCATGAGTATGAGAATGCTGTTACAATAAAATATAAAGCTGATAAAGGAGAATTAAAGATTTGCCCATTAATAACATTTAGAAGTCATCATTTAGTCACGGAAAAAGGAATGTACTTTGATTCAGTTATAGAGGGAAACAAAATAGAGATATTAAAGGATAATATTCCAATATTACATTTTTACATGGAGTCAACTAAGACTAGAATAGAACTAACAGGTTATTGGTACTATAATTTCTTTTATAGACTTGATTATGAAAGAGGTTCTAACTATAAGGAAGATTTATTTAATCCTTTCTGTATTTATACTGGTAATGAAGCTACGATTACTGTATATTATGATAAATCTACAAATGTAAATATTGAAAATTCCCCAAGTGATTTATTAAGAGTCTTATCAATATCATCAACGGACTTTGTAGTAAAGGGAAAGACTGGATGGAGTATAATTGCTGGCTATCATTGGTTTGACGAATGGGGTAGAGATACTTTCATTTCAATGGAGGGCTTACTTTTACTTAATAGATTATTTAATCAGGCTAAAGATATTATTTTACGTTATTTAGACTATGAGAGTAAGGGACTTTTACCTAATCATATTACGGCTAATGGAGAACCTATTTACGTTGGTGTTGATGTAAGCTTATGGGCTATAAATTCCATTTATTCATACTATCTATATAGTAAGGATAAGGAATTTATTAGAAAAATATATCCCAAATTACAAGATATTGTTGAAAATTACGCAAAAGGGAATGGAGTAGTATACATTAAAGAGGGTTTACTATTTCATCGCGGAGCACCGAGAACCTGGATGGATGCATCTTATGATAGTCATGTTGTCACTCCTAGAGAAGGTGCAGCTGTTGAAATAAACGCTTTATGGTATAATGCATTGATGATTATGGATTTCTTTGCTAATATTGTAGATGATAAGAATAGTATGTATAAAGAGCTAGCTGAGAAGACAAAGGCTAGCTTCAATGAAAAGTTCATCTCTAGTTGGGGTGCGTATGATTATTTAGATCCATATTTAATTCCAGATAAATCAATAAGACCTAATCAGCTATTTGCCTTATCTTTGCCATTCAGTATAATGAGTGAGGACATAGGAAAAATTATGTTAATAACTATAGAGAATGAGCTATTGAGACCTTTTGGGTTAAGTACCTTATCCAGAAGAGATCCAAAATATAAGCCCACATATAGAGGAGATAGGAAGAGCCGGGATGAAGCTTATCATAATGGCCCTATATGGCCATGGTTAATTGGTGCATACGTAGATGCTAAATTAAAAATTGAAAGTGATGTAATTAAGAATAAGCTCATTTTAGATGTAATTAAACCTTTGTTGGAGTATGCAAAAAAGAACAGAGGATTCATTCCAGAATTATATGAGGATGTTCCTCCATATTTGCCAGCTGGGTGTATTGCACAAGCATGGAGTGTTGCTGAAGTATATAGGGCAATAAATAAGCTTCTCTCTCTTTAAAGAACAAGCATTTCTAAAGATTTATATTGTTTAAATACACTTTAGAAATGATGTTAGTAAAAACCCTCATGATTACAAATCCCCCTACAATTTCTGTTAGTAGTAAATTGTTAGAAGCATTTAAGAAAGTTAATGAAAAAGGAATAGGAAGAGTTATCGTTGAGGACAATGAAATTAAAGGTATAATTTCAACAAGAGATTTACTGAACTATGTGGTAGAAAGATGTGAGAAAGGGTGTGATAGAGGAGATATTTTTGCTTTAGTTGATAAGGATGTTAAATATGTCATGACACCTAATCCAGTATATGTTTATGAGAATGATGATGTATTAGATGCTCTAACACTTATGGTTGCAAGGAATTTTGGGTCCTTGCCTGTCGTAAATGAAGTGAAAAAGGTGACTGGAATAGTTACAGAAAGAGAAATGCTTTTAATTTTCCAGGATTTAGATCAACTTTTCTCAGTAAAGAAATTTATGACTAAAAGAGTAACAAGTGTGTATGAGGATGTTTCCGTATTTGATGCAACTAAGTTAATGATTAAAAGAGGATTTAGAAGATTACCAGTAATTAATGAGAGTGGTGAAGTTATTGGAATAATAACTGCGGCAGATTCATTAAAACTATTGACAAAAACTATATTGAAGAACGAACCCGAAATGTTCTTTAATAAAAAAGTTAAAGAAGTAGCTACAAATGAGATATATAGCATAGATCCTGAAAAATCTATTAACGAGGCAGCAGCTACTATGCTTATGAAAAAGATAGGTTCATTATTAATCCTAGATTCAAAAAACAGACCCCTCGGAATTATAACTGAGAGAGATTTGATTATTGCTTTACATTATCAGCTTCATTTAAAAACAAGTTAACTATATATTCTATCATATTTAAAATTATAAATGATGAAAGTAGAAAAAGAAATTAAAACAAATCAAGATATAGACGTGGTCATGACTATATTTTCTGATCCGGCTTTTACTATTCCCCAAATATTTCCAGGAATCGCCTCAATCAAGTGTATTGAGCCAGAAATCTTTGAAGCAGAAGGAAAATTCCTAGCATTTTCATATAAGGTAAAAGGAAGAGTTTATAAAGGTGTCGATGAGGTTAGAATAATTTATGATAGTGATAGGGGGAATGGTATTCTTTATATAAGAAAGAAAGATAACAATACATTACAGATAATTTTAGAGCATGATAATAAACTTACAGCATTTTTAGGAAAGCCTTATGTTTCCTCAAACTTAGATAGATTAGCTGAGAATATAGATGAAATTATTAGATTAGAGAGGATTAAACGTAAAATTTAGTTTTACTAATTTCTCATATGGAGACTGTATTTACAGAGAAAGCCCCAAAACCTGTTGGACCCTATTCTCAAGCTATTAAAGTAGGAAATACACTCTATGTCTCCGGACAAATACCTATAGATCCTAGAACTAATGAAATTGTAAAAGGAGATATAAAAGTACAGACAAGACAAGTACTTGATAATATTAAAGAGATTGTTAAAGCAGCGGGCTTCTCGTTATCAGATGTGGCTATGGCTTTTGTATTTTTGAAAGATATGAACATGTTTAATGATTTCAATTCTGTTTATGCGGAATATTTTAAAGATAAACCTCCAGCAAGAGTTACAGTAGAAGTTTCAAGGTTACCAAAAGATGCTTTAATAGAAATAGCTGTTATATGCTCGAAAGGTTAAGAAAAAATCTTTTTTAATAGTTTTTCTGTATGGGGACATTCATGTGGATCTTTATGACTACCATGCTCAACGCAAGCTGCTGAAATTGGTATTCCTTCAAATAACAAGATCGCTGCATCTTCGTCTTCAACAATCTTGTAAAACGCCCCATCAAAACTTATTCTAAATTGCTGTATCTCTGCCATATTTTCACCCTCACTCTCTGTTATTTATTTAATAAAATAGAAGATCTTCTCTTATAAACTTTTCCCTTATATTTTTATTTCCTCTTTATCAGAAATAGGTAAGTTATAATTGTATTTGTTAATCATTCTCAATTCCCTACTCATCTCCTCTAGAGTTATCTCTCCCCTAAGACCTCTCTCTACAAGATCTCTAAACTCATCTGGTATTTGATCAAGCCTCGGCTCCGCTAGATAGAAGTCTTTTAATGCTATTTCTCTCTTAGACGGATCAGTAACTGCCTCTTCTAATTCTCTCTCTAACCATTCAGAGAAGGGAAAGTTATTTGTTAGTGTTACATAAAGTGATACTGTGAAAGAATAAACGTCGAAGTTATATTCCGCTTTACCTCCAAATCTCTGCAATGGATGTGCGTAGTAAGGAGTATAATGAATGACCGGAACACCAACTTTAACAGCTGATCCTAAATCAGAGAGTTTTGGAACTACTTCTTCATTAAGTAAAGCTTCTAATGCTTCTTCCCCATATTTAGGTAACTTTCTGTTAAATAATATATTAGATGGTTTAATATCGCAGTGTACATAACCGTTTTTATGAATGTGAATTATTGCATCAGCCAACTTACTATATATCACTGAAACAATTTGAGGCCATTTACTTGAATGGCGTAACGTCGAATATTCTTGATTAACAAGAATCTCTCTTAAATCGCCACCCTCCATATATTCCATTACTACTGCAGGAGGTGAAGAATAATAATCAGAGAAGTTTTCATCTACGAAACTAGCCATGATTTTAACCAAATATTTTGATCCTTTAGAAATCTCTTGCATCTTTGCTATTTCGTAAAGTAATTCATCGTATCTAAACTCTTTTTTAATAACTTTCATAGCGAATTTTTTCATATTCTTCTCTACTAGCAATACGAACCCCATTCCACCAGTTCCTATAACCTTTTCCACCTTATACCCATAAAGCACATAACCAACCCATGAATTCGGATCGAAATCTTCAGTTGGTGTATACAATTCATAAGGTTTAACTTTATTGCATGCCTCCACTACTCCCTCCCTACATGCAAACAAGAACTCTTTTTGTGCATTCGATGGTGCATTTAGTTTCTCTAAAGCCAAACCTTTAAGATATGCACTCTGAGCGTTTCTTCTTATTTTTTCAGCTTCTTCAATTAGGTCAAGTGCTTTCTTATACTCACCAGCTAAAATGTAAGCATGAGCTAATGTTAACATATTGCTAAAATCTCTCCTTCTCTTTAACGCCTCTTCAAAATACTTTACAGCCTCCTTATAGTTCTTTTTGCCTAAGAAGTACCAACCAAGTTTTAGTGCTGGAGCATCGTATGTTGGTAGAACTGATAAGGCTTCAAACAATAATTTTACATTCCCTTGAATTTCGAACTCATCAATCAGTTTGTTAGCCTTATCCCTTAATTTTTTCTCTAATTCTCTGTATTTTATCTCAGAAAAGAATGAGTAAATTTTTAGTGCCTCTAATTCCTCACCAATCTTTTCGAAACATTCAGCTACAGCTAAAGATTCTTCAGGATATCTTTGGTCTAACTGTTTGTAATGGTTAATTGCTTCTTCACATTTACCCAGCCTCGCAAGACTTATAATTGCCCTTCTTTTTACTTCCTCATTATCGGGGTAATTCTTTAACATATACTGAATTAAGTCATAACTTATATCCATTAGATCCATCAAACACCTAATATCGTTCTTTAAAACTGGGATTCCTTGAACTAGTAAGTACTCTCCATTAACAATCTCTTTATTTAATTTATCAAAATGTACAACGAGAAAGTCTCTTGCATCAAAGAGATATCCGTCCAGAACTTTACCTACTAATACAGCGTCTTTCAAACCAGATAGTTTTTTGCTATCATAAACTAGCGTAGATGTTGTCTTTATCTTTCCATTGTCGTATTTTACTACATACCCTATGTTATCCTTAAGTTTAAGCTTCATCTCAACCTCTTTAATAACACCATCAAGATATAGGTAAGTCTTATCATCTTTTGTGAACACAAAGTACATAATTAAATGCTTATGTATTACCTTATTTAATCATCCAGTCAATAATACTATTTAAATTACTTAGTCAAAGAGATGTCGATATTATTAATCCCAAGCTTTTTAAACTTATTAATAATCCACTCAACAAACTCTTCTCTTCTCTCCATAGCAAACTCAAAAGCTAGGTCTTTATAGTTTATATTAGCAATACTCCCAGATAGTAGTTCATCAACTATAGGAGAAAGTTTTTCCGATGAAAAGCCCGTATCATCAATTACTAAAATATTCTCACTACTTAGCTCGCTAACAACTTGCTCATCTATCTTAGTCCTACTTATAACAACACCCTTATCTGGATTATATATGGACTTATAAAGATCGATTATCTTATATTCCTTTATCCTTTTACCTTTGTCTTGAGCAAATTCTGGCATATTATCCTTAAGTGTAGCTCCTAATACTTCTGCTAATCCCTCATATAATCCTTTAATCCACCTAGCTCTCCACTCATTTCCAGACAAAGGTTTATATCCTTTTAAATATCTCCACCTCTTCCACCAATCATCTAACTCCTTAAACTCAATAATGTAATTTGGTCTCTTTATAGGAATATTTCCCGATAAATCAACAATATCCATATAAAAACCTTTATAAATTAACATATCCGGTCTTAGCGTAGAATACAATTTCCATACTTTTTGCAAATCATTACCATCTTCCCAAGCAATAGGGCGTGGAGCCTCAATAAAGAAGCTGTAACTCCTCCCAAAAATATCACTTACAACTGCATTAGGAGGAATTGTACCGCTTTTCTGTTTACCAGTCCTATCAAAGCTAAGATATCCATGCTCTGGATAAGAAAGTTTAAAATCTTTTTCCGCTAAGCCGAGGAGAATAGAAGAAAAACCCCATATTTGATAAATACTCCTCATATTAGAACCAAAAGAACTATTTACAGCTTGTCTACCTTTACTAAAAAACTCCTCTGCAGTTATTCTTCCCCTAACTAGATCATGGAAGTATAAGAAAAGTTTCTTTACTAAATGCTTTTTAGGATTTTCAACAAAACTCTTCATCTCTCTGCTAAATAGCCAACCCTTAATGCTAAGTTTTTCTTTCAGTTCCTCTAGGACTACGTATAAGTTACTAATCCAATCATAAGCTTCTTTAATTTTACTTCCTATTATGTAGTCAACAAATTCTTCCTTTAATTTCTCTACTTCTTCTGGTATATTAGTTCCAGTCTTGTCTATTCCCTCAACTTCTTTTAACTTTTCTAACACAAAAAATATGTGAGATTAAAAGCTTATAAGGTAATACCGTCATTCATTATTTCTTTAAAATCTCCTCGATTTTTTTGTTATACTTCTCAAGAACCTCATTTATTTCCTTCTCAGCCTCTTCATAAACCTTTATCAATTCAGTTACTTTTTCTGACACGATTGTTCCTCCAGCGCCTTTCCCTCCTTTATGCATCTCTATTCCTCCTAAAATGTCATTAACTTTTCTAACATACTCCCAAGCAAATTTATAGGAAACATGCATCTTTTTTGCTGCGGTAGATATTGAGCCCGTTTCTATGATGTTCTTCATCAGAGAAATTCCACCTTTACCAATAACAGGTTTTCCGTCATCAGTTTCTAACCATATTTTAAACTTAAACTTCATAAATCTAAACCTTGAGGATAAATTAGTTTCATAATAATATCAATTTTTTGCTTAACATCTTCTAAGTTACTTCCAACTACATTGACATGCCCCAACTTTCTCCTCTTTCTAACTTCTTTCTTCCCATACCAATACACTTTACCATATTTAAGAACTTCAAGAGGAACATTATCTGTACCTAAAATATTCACCATACCTCCATATGAGAGTAGCTCTGTAGCACCTATTTCCAGGCCAGTTATTGCTCGCAAATGTTGTTCAAATTGTGAAACAAATGCTGCATCTAGAGTATAGTGACCAGTATTATGAACTCTAGGAGCAAACTCATTTATTAGAATTTCCCCATCTCTTACAAAAAACTCAATACCAATTGTACCTACATATTCTAAAGAATCCATTAACCTCTTTGCAATCTCAGCAAATCTGTTATCTTTAAGGGGACCGTAGTTGTATACCAGGATTCCTTTTTCGTTATAGTTGAATGTTGGTGGATATGCCTTAAAATTTCCATTTCGATCTCTAACAGCTATTATAGAAGCCTCATAATTAAAATTAACAAATTCTTCAACTACAAATTTACACTTCATATCCTTAATGAATCCGTATTTTTCGACATCTCCCTTTATAAAATACTGTCCTTTACCGTCATATCCTCCCCTACTCTGTTTCAAAACACCAACGTTATTAAACTCGTCCTTAAGAATTCTTAATGCCTCTTCTCCGTCGTTAGCAATGTAAAATCTAGGAGTTGGCAAATTATGTTCCTTATAATATGTTTTTTCCTTCCATCTTTCCCTTTTTAATTCAACAGTATTTAACCTGGGCAAAAGTTTCCCTTGATCTTCAGCATACTGTAATGCCTCTTCTTTGACATGTTCGAACTCAAAAGTTACTACGTCAACTTCATCTATCATTTTCTTATAGTCATCTGGCGTAAAACATTTATCCGCTACTTTACATGCAGGAGCTTCTGGCTCGTCCATTACGTAAAAAGCGAAGGGATATTTTCTCCCTTCTAAAATCATCATCCAGCCTAATTGTCCTCCTCCTAAAATTCCAATTTTAATCGAGTTTTGTGTTAAGGACTTCATTTTTCACATCCTCCATAAACTTTTTAACTTTTTCAGCTATATCTGGGTATTTTAGTCCTAAAATTCTTAATGCCAAAAGTGCAGCATTTTTAGCCCCACCAATAGCAACTGTCGCGACTGGTACACCATAAGGCATTTGAACAATAGAGAGGAGAGAATCTAAGCCATTCAAATTCTTTGAAGGAATCGGAACACCAATTACTGGCAAATGAGTTAATGATGCTGTCATACCAGGTAAATGAGCCGCACCACCTGCACCAGCTATAATAACTTCTATTCCCTTCTCTGATGCGGTTTTAGCAAATTCCATCATAAATTCTGGTGTTCTGTGGGCTGAAACTACTCTAGCCTCAACTTCAACACCAAATTGTTTTAAAAGTTCTACTGCTTCTTTCATATATTCCCAGTCTGATTTACTACCCATAATAACAGCTACTTTAGGCATATGAGAATAAGAGAGAAAGAGAATATAAAGTATAGTTTTATTAGCTTACAAGTGCTACTTTTGCATGAGAAAATTTATTCTACAGTTATTCAAATATTCCTATATATAGGTCAGATATTAATCAGCAATACTGACGAAAAAGGAAGGATAGTGATTTCTGAATTTAAGAAGAAAGAGATTTATCTAGTAGATCTGGGATCAACTTACTTTGTCACTGATAAAAAAGATGTAGCTGAAAAAGCGTCTAACGCATTCGAAGAGGAATTTTTAAAAACTGTAGAAGAGATTAGTATAGTTCTAGAGGAGATAGATCAAATTGTAAATAAGAAAATAAGTAGGAAAGTTATATCAATAGTGGGAAATATTTAATAGATACTGGTATTTTGTTTTCTAAAAAATTCTTAAATTGTAGAGGAGAAGGAGTAGTAACTTCTACTACAGTTCACAATTTTTGACTGTAGCTAGAGATAAATATCTCTATTTTTATCAGAAGCGAGAAGACAGGGCAAAAGGTTATTTAAAGTTCTTTAACTTAGTACTTAGAGAGATTAGGAGAGAGTTTGAAGATCTAGTTAAAGTAATTAAAGTTTGACTATTTTAAGTCGTAAATTATTCCATCAGTTTTTACGTATATCATTAAAATTTTTCATAAATGAGGGGAATTTTTTCAAAATATATTCATTATGAAGGGAGACTATTAATAAGCTAGCTTTTTGGTATATTAATTTATCTTGCTATCATTTATATGTAGAAAGAAGAACCTCTAACAAAATAAATAGAGGTACCAAGATGACATTTTTTATTTGAACTATTATGTTCTATGGATTATTTATTTTTATTAAAGAGTTAGAATTCACTCTTAAATCAGGACTTTTTAAATTTAAACATTGATAAGCTTGACATGTGAGAAAATTTAATAATTCACAGTATATTGGTAATAGAAAAATTCTGTTGATCGAAAACATTGTATAATTTGTGAAGTATTACAAACGAAAAATTAAAATAGACATTCAAAGATATTATGACTAATGGAGATTACGATTCTTCGATATCCAGAGGAATTATTACTAGCGTTAGCAAAGGAAGAATTGTTTTCTAATAGTAAGCTTAAAATTATTGATGATAAATTTGTCTTAAGATTCTTAGGATTTAATATTGAAGGTACTTTTTCAAAGAGGATTGAAACAAACTTTGCTGTATATTTATTTAACTCAAAACTAGGTGGTGCAAAAGTAAATATTACTATAGTTAATGTTGATGAGTAGTCATCTAGAATTAGATTGGAAATTCATGATTGGGGGATTATAGGAAGAACTTTGAAATCTACTATACAAGATTTATTTCTAGATTTTATAATAAATATTGAATTTAAGAAGTCAGTATCATTAAAGAAAAAATTAAGCGTTAAACTCTGGACAAATTATAAAGGGATGGAAGAATTATTAAGTAAACTTATATTTGATAGTTCCTCTTACTATTTCTTAATAATTAATAAACAATATGTAGTGGAAATTGTTAACGGGATTGAATTAATAGGAGAAGATGTAAAGAAGCTCTGTAAAGATCTCTGTTACGTCGAATTATATGAGCTTAAGCCAAATAGTATTTAAACATTATTAGATGAAGAGTTTTATTGATGGACGTTTATTCTGAAGAAGAATTATTCAAGGTTATAAGAGACGCATACACAAATTCAAAAAAGATCCAAATATTAGGTAAAGGAAAACATGCTAAAAAAGGAGATGCTGAGGAATTCATTTATACTAGAAAAATGGACTGGTTCGAAATTAAAGGAGATAAAGTCCAAGCGCTAGCTGGTGCAGACGTTGTTAAAATTAGAAAAGAAGCTAGTGAAAATGATTTGCTTTTACCAACACTCTATGATGGCACTATTGGAGGTTTATTAGCAACAAACGAACCTTCACCATTATCAACAACTTATGGGAGACCAAGGGATTTCACTTCATGGGTAACAGTCTTAACACCTTATGGCGGGATTAGATGGAATTTCCTAATAGGTTCTAGAGGAATTTTGGGTGCTATATCTAGGGCTGAAATGAAATTATTTCCTAAACCAGCAAAAGTAATAACGTATGAAAAAAAGAGCGTAGAAGATAACGAGATCTCAAAACTGGTTGAATTATCACCATTAGTCTTATTAGTCGATTACGATAGAGAAAAGTTCAATATTCACGTTTCATTCGAAGAAGAGAAAAATGTAGGACCCGGTTATTTAAAAGATGAAGGAGTTCCTGTTGTCGAAATAATAGACGAAAGTAGGGAGATAATTATAGAAGGTGATTCTTTCTCTGAATTCGTAAGAGTCGTAAATATAGGTAAACCGGTCTATGCATACTGGGTTTATAAAAGTGGCATATTTAAATTGTACGATGCAGATACAGAGGAATTAAGCAAAGCTGGAGTAAAGTTTTATACGAGAGATAATCCCAAAGAAGTATACTTAAAGCTTAAGAGACTACTTGATTTTAAAAATATATTTGTATGAGGCATTTCATAATAGATTGTGATACAGCTGAAGATGACATAATGAGCCTTTTTATGTTACTCAGAAATAATATAGATGTCCAAGGAATAACTATTGTTGAAGGAAACATATCTTATGAGCAAGAAATAAATAACGCATTATGGAGCTTAGAGTTTGTAGGAAAAGATATCCCAGTTTATCCTGGTAGTGATAGACCGCTAGTTAAACAATTCAGAAGTGTCCCAGAGGTTCACGGCAAGGGAGGAATTGGAGATGAGGTAGTAAAACCCAGTAAACTTAAACCACAAAATAAGAAAGCTGTAGATGCCATTGTTGAGATTGCTGACAGATATGCTGGTGAATTAGAGTTCTTGGCAATATCCCCGTTAACAAATCTTGCCTTAGCTTACTTAAAAGACAAGTCAGTAGTTGAAAAGATAAAAAAGGTTTGGATAATGGGAGGAACAGTGTGGGGGAGAGGAAACATAACCCCAGTTGCCGAATATAATATTTGGGTAGACCCAGATTCAGCAAAAATTGTTTTTAACTCTGGTTTCGATATTACCATGGTACCGTGGGATGTTATTGTTAACTATCCAATCACCGATGAAGAATGGGAACAAATAAAGACGATGAAGACTAAGATGGCTCAATTTTACGTTAAGATTTACACTCATTATAGAAAATATTCTATGGAAAAAGAGAAAATAAAGGGGACTCCTCACCCCGACTTAATTACAACTTCTGTGGCTCTCAATAGAAATGTAGTATTAAAATCGGAAAGGCAATATGTGGATATTGAAAATTGTGATTGCTTAACCAGAGGAATGACTGTTATTGACTATTTAGGAATTTGGGGTAAAGAACCCAATGCTGAAATAATTTATGAGATAAACAAGAAAGAGTTCTATTCAATGTTAATCGACTTACTCAATTGGTTCTAGTATCTAATTAGGATCAGCAGTCAAACCTAGTACATACGGAGATTTCCATCTCTTTTATCAAATCCCTCAAAAACATATAATACTTATAAAGCTCTTGAATACCTTCTTCTGTAATTCCGAATATAACATCTCCCTCTCCAAGATAAGTCTTTCTTTCTACTAATCCCTTCTTTTCTAATGACCTTATACTTTTTATAATTCTCTTTTTATCAATACCTAAATACTCTCTTAACTCATTTACACTTCTTTCCTCTTCAGATAGGATTGTTAGTATTGCTAATTGTAGTACATTCACAAGTATAATCTACTTGCGTGGTATAAAAATGCTCATTTTAATTATCACTGGTCAATCTAAGCTTCATATATATAGGTTTCCCACGTAGAATTACCAATATTATATACCTCTTCACGATTTGTAAAGTATTCTAACAGATCTTTCGCACTCCTAACTTCCTTACCGTTTATTTTTATTGAGTCTTTATATGGGATTATGCCAGAGATAGCCCTTAATAAAGTCATTTTGCCAGAACCGTTAGGACCTAGGAATAAGCTGAGAACGTAATTATACATTTTAAGTTTGCTGAACCTCAAATAGTAAGCTAATGCAGAAGAGTGATAGGTTAGTGTTATACTGAAACCTGTTGAAAGACTGGCTACTAATAATAGTATTGCACGCCGTACCATATTATACCTGCATTTATACTTTTAACACTATCTAATGCAAATAGAGTCCCAAGGAATCTAACAACATCATTCCCAGGAGAAAAAATATTGCCGTTGAGGAGAACGAAAACCTCTTTATCATAGACTTCTCTAATTCCATGATTTAAAATGTGAATAAGATGATAAAAATTACAGATAAAGTTAAAATTTTTTAACTTTTGAAGGAGTTCAAATTTTAGCTTAAAGACGCTTTGCGGAATGTTTGAATTTTTATTAGACCTACGCTTAATTTTAAATTTAATAAAAGTCAAAGAGCTTAACATCTAAGAAAATTGAAGTGCTCCACAAAGCAACATAAGGCAATAAGCTTTAATATTTACCAAGTTTACGACTAACTATGTCATACGACATCGCTGAGGAATTCTTGAGGAGAGCGAAGGATTATTTGAGGGCTTCAGAGCTGTTATTCCAGCAAGGCTTTTATGACGCCTCAGCGTTAAATAGTGAAGTTTCTGCCCAACTGTCTTTAAAAGGGCTACTTTATAAGCTTGGGGTAGAACCCTCTAGGACTCATGGAATTAGGGAATTACTTTCTTTAGTCTATACTAGGCTTGGAGATGAAAGAATAAGGGACTTTATAAGGGATAATAGAGAGAAACTTATCATCTTGGAGAACATTAGAGGAAAGTCACAATATGGTTTACCGCCAGTATCTAAAGACGAGGCGGAAATAGCTTTATTTATAACGAAGGAAATATTAAAAATTGTGGAATCGTTATGGAACCTCTAAAGAGGATAAATTTTTTACGGAATTGGAGGGAAGCGTTTGCTAAGCTAGACCTAGGGAGGTTTGAAGAAGTCTACGTTTTCGGTTCAGTAGTTACAGGAAAGATAACAGGTGGGAGCGACATTGACGTTATCGTTGTCGTTAAGCGCGGTGAGGACAGGAATAAGGCATTAATAGATTTTATAGACGAGGTAGAAAGTAAATTAGGTGAGGAGGCTTCATACTTGTTTGACGTTAAAGTGATATATGAGGATGAGAAGGAATTACCGCCTTATAGATCATTTCTGAGGAATGCAGTAAGAGTTAGGTGAAGTATATCGTCTTCCCCTTATTTACCATTTAAAGGCACATGGTCAGCATTTTAACTCTTTCAGAGCTCTACATATCAACCCTCGGAATTTTCCTAATAAGCTTATAACTCTCACGAGAGAGCGTCCAATGTGTAATTAACGTAATTTACTTTATTAATAAATTTTTATAGAAAAAGCAAGAATTACAGAACTAATTGGATAATACTTAAGGGGGATTACGCCTAGGTTATACAATGGGGATTGAGATTTACCAAAGCGTAATCCCCCAATTGGGTTGGAAGAGTAAATATCTTTTGGATTGCGAGGAGATCTTGAAAGAGCTAATGATCAGAAGAGAGTTTGATGGTTTCAAGTTCACTGAATATGACCCCTTGACTTACTTGAAGATGCTGATTGTTATGGTGATTTACAATGAGTCTTATAGGGGGACAATTGAACTCGCAGCTACCAATGGTAAAGAGTTTCCTCAAAGTTAAAGAGATCCCATCAAAGTCCTCACTACACTGGTTTGTCCACAAGTTTGGTGACAGAATAAAGGACCTACTCCTCAAGGTATTCAGAAGATTTGAGTCACTCGTTGAAGAAGAACAACTCCCAACACACCATCTACTAGCAGAGGAGAAGTTTGGAAGGGATATAAGGTTGCTTGATAGTTTTCCCGTTGAGTTGCCTAATGGTAAGAAGAGTATTGAGACTCATATTGAGAAGTTATTGCTTGATTTGAGGGAGATTGATTCTAAGAGGAAGCCTCATGAGGTTCTTGCTTCAGTTGATGAGGGAAAGAGGGAGGAGCTTTTCTCCCATTTCCCTAGGGATTATACTGTTAGGGAGCATGAGGGTAGGAAGTGGGGTAAGGCTTGGTTTGGGGGGAAGTGTTTTGCTGAGGTTTCTTCTAAAACCCTTATGGTATCTAAGGTTGAGTTAGTTTTGGCTAATGTTTCTGATTCGAGGTCTCCTATTTTGCCTAATGTGGTTACGCTTGTGGAGAGGGGTAAGGTAATTAGGGCTAGAAAGGGTTTGGAGGTTTTGAGGAGTGGTGTTGAGTTTTTTGGGATTTTCCTCAAGATGAGGTGTTATGCTAGGAGTTTAGAGGTGTTGAATACTTTCGCTAATCTCGTAGGTTTAGCTTATAATATTCAGCGGTTTAGGGCTCTTAGGAAGAGACGAGTCTTACACTAGAAAAACTCGGTGGGAAATCATGTTAGAAAAGCTCCCTTAGTTTGGGTTATCGAAAATTGCGAGATTATTTGCAATTGTATTTAATAAACTGATTTTATATTATCATACTTGTCGTAATTAAGTGAATTTAATTCTGAGCAAACGTTTTTTATAACTTTTTACTTTATTTAGTTATTCACGTTAATTACGCGTTGGACGCTCTCTCGTTATTTTAGGAGCTTTTAATAATTGAGTGACTGAGTGAAGAAGTTGGAATCCTTGTTACAACTTTTTACATTAATTTTCTTTGGTATCTTTATACTGATGGTCTTAAAACAAAAATAGATCCGGACTGATTTTCTAAGAAATTAAACATATAAGCTACAATAAAAACTCAAATTTTGAGGATGAAAAATTGAATGATATCATCAATTTTTTTAAGAGTAAATTAAAAAAGAAAGATTTAGAGAGAGTTGAAAGATGTATAGTGAGCAAAAGATTCACTCCCGAATCTTATGAGAGAGAGTTTGAGAAGCATATTACAAATATTCCTCTTGATTTAACTTCATGTAGAAATATTAAGCATGAAAATGACCACATTATTTTACTATGCAAAAACTCATATGTAATCGATTACGGAAAAATTAAGATAAAAGTAGAACTTTCAGACACTTCTGCTCTTGAACTTATCGAGTATAATATAGACGCATTAGAATATATGACTTTAGTTCAAATCCTTTCCCTATCTAAAGAAGGAGCCATACCAATAAAGGACTTTTACGTAATCAAGGATTAATTTTCGTTTCAAAAATTTTTGGGTTACCCGAAAGTCTTAAATATTAGGGTTACCCTTAATAATAGCGATGAGTCAGCAAGAAGTTCCCCGTTTGAAGAAGGGTCAAGTTAGTACATTAGGTGCTTTAGTTGAAGAAATAGCAGCAATGGCACCAGCATGTGACGTAGTAGCCTTTATAACTTCTGCAATTGCATACGCCTTTGCGTTAACGCCTTTAGCATTCCTATTAGCCACGTTAGCAATGTATTTAGAAGTAAATACGTTATATCACCTAGCTAAAAGACATGCAAGTGCTGGAGGATATTACGGATATATTGCTAATGCCTTTGGCCCCGTACCAGCTACTATATCTGGATTACTTTACGTCTTATATCAAGTAACAAGTACTGCGGCAATTCCCACTTACATAGGTGGTGCAATAATTCCCGCATTCTTAGATTACTATTACCATATAGTCCTACCGTCTTGGCTCTGGCTACCGTTAATTCTAGTATTCGTAATAGTTCCAATAACATTAGCAATAATAGGAATAAGACCTCAGATTACTACTTTGAAATTTGCTTCACTATTCGAAGTGACATTTTTAGCAGTAATAGGAGCAATTGTAATTGCTAAGGCACCAGATAATACATTAGCTGTGTTTAATCCCTTTGCATGGCCTCAATACGCTAAGGATTTTGCACCCTACGGAGGACCTGGTGGAGCTTTGGGATTAGCAATGGTCTTTTCAATTACGAGCTTTATCGGCTATGGAGGATCTGCACCTTTAGGTGAAGAAGTTGAGCATCCTAAACAAATACTGAGGGCTTTGAGCTTAGGCGTATTTATAGTTGGTGCAGTGTTGACTGAAATGGCATATGCTATAGTTGCAGGTTGGGGAGTAAATAATTTATCAGCATTAACTAATAATCCAAACCCAGATGTTCAGACAATACCGGGTATAATAGTGATGGGATTATATTTGGGTATAATAGGCTCAATGGGATTGTTCCTTGTTGCAATGAATTCAGCTTTTTCTGATGCGGTAGCAATGCAAAGTAATGCTGGAAGGGTTTACTTCTCTATGGCTAGAGATAATGTAATTCCAAAGTGGTTTTCAAAGATTCATCCAAAATACCATACTCCTTACAGAGCGTTAACATTTATAGGAATAGCATCATCGATTTCAGCCATCTTAACAGCTTTTGCAATGTTTGCAGTTAATGGACTTAATCCTATTCAAGCATTAACAACAACTACTGCTAATGCAAATGTGCTTCAAGCGTTGTCAGACACCTTTGAATTCTTAACTACAATGGCTCTATTCGGAATGGTACTAACACACTTCCTTCTAAATGCCTCTTTAATAACTTTGTTCTTCAGATTGAAGGAGAAACATAAAGACATTTTGCATGCAGTATTGCATGTATTACAGCATTATGTCGCTCCTGCAGTAGCTACTGGAATATTAGGATATGCTTTATATACATCTATATCGAGTCTTGTGTTCCCAGAAGCTCCAGCGGCAATAGTATCTATAGTTTTCTTAGCGTTTGCAACAGGCTATGCAATATATTTAAAGATTTATAAACCCCATGTTCTAACACAAGCTGGAAAAAGAGTAAACTTGTGGGCAGAAGAAGGAGAAAGTAGTGCAAGGAATGAGTAAGTATTTTTCTATCCTAACTCTTTTTAATTTATTTTTATATTTATGGAATTATATATTTATGATAAAATTGATTTTTAGATGTTTTTATCAGATATCATTAGTTTTAGATAGAAGATGAATGAAGGAAAACTCAACACAAAATTTATTTTAGTTACAATATCCGAGATGTAAATAATTGAATAATCCTATATTTGATATAAAGATAATTGTTCATAAAAATGTGAGTTCTTGAAATATATTGTGGCTTTTTAAGTGGTAAATCTCATTATACAATATTATCTCATTCCAATTTCTATTTTTATTATCTTGGATAACGCCCCGTAATATATGAGACACAGTATTGATAGTCCTTGTATTTAGAAGTCTTGCATAGGTTTAATCCAGTATAAACTATTATGTCTGAGCTATCGCTAATTGCTTTAAAACTGACGTAGTCTTTAGAATCTTAGAATCGACCATATACTTTACCTCTTTGTAGTTTTTGGGTCTCTATCGGTGCAAAAAGATTTTCATATAACTAGTTATGGCAGGGAGAAATTAAGCTTCTAACAATCTGATAAATTTTTACGCAGTTAGTTCCTTGATAAGCTCCTCAACTTTCTTGGAGATTTCTTCAATCTCGTATTTAGAGAAATAAGTGCGTATTAACTTCTTAGTCTCATTAACTACGGTGATAATGTCCGTAAGCACTTCTACCTTTTTACGGTACTTACTAAAATCTGGTTCAAAGCCGTTATACTGATAGTCATGGAGGTCCAAGGACGCCCTCACTAGGTCTAAGACATCAATTCCGATCCTCTTTAACATTTGTGCTAAACCTAACATGCCGTGAGTTGGGACGACATGTGATTTCTTTTTAATCCATTCTCTCTCCTTATCATCTTTAGCTAAACTAAGCAGTTTTTCTTCATTGACTACAACTAGAGCGCTGAGCAATGCCTTAACGGCATTGAAAGCTTTTCCTGCAGAGTTCCTAGTATAACCTTGTTTCCACAGTGTGAGAGAGAGTAGGAGGTTAGACTGGCTCTCGATGACTCTAGCTTCAACGTAATCCTCTCCTACACTGTAAAGATCCTTTTCCATAAGACTAGTTTAATAAAAACCTTAAAAAAAGTTTACAAACATGGGAAAAGGAGTAATTTCATTAAGGATTTTAGAGTTGGGTCGGCTAATCTTACTTTCTCCCTACCCTGGAAGGGATGAGGGCGTTCAGTAATAAATCTTTCGGTCATATTTCAAGCATAGTATTAACTAAGATTACGACGTGGGCCTATATAAGAGATAATGTCGCAACTAGGGAATTTATATTATTTCTATGTCTAAATTAAGATATACAAAATCTTATCTTGGTATTTACCCTTTATAAAGATTTTAATTATTTTTAATTAATTAATAAATTTTTTATAATATAATAATGACACTATCTCCAGTATTTGCATATTGGCCATAGTCCCATAGTACTTAGTTGGTATACTATGATATTCTTATTACTTTTTTTGACAGTTCGTTGGTATACTATGATATTCTTATTACTTTTTTTGACAGTTCGAAAAATCTTTTCGCCTCATCCTCGTTCTCTAAATGAATTTCAACTGGTGCATCAAAAGGTAGCTCGTATGCATCCATAGCTCTTAATAGTATTTCTACTCTTAATCTTTTTCTTTCTTTGTTGTTTAATTTTCTTTTTATTACTATAAGTATATCAATATCGCTTAGTACGGTTATTCTATCTTCTGCAACACCACCTATTACGTAGACTTCAGCATTAGGTTCTAAATCTCGTACAGCCTTGGCTACTTTCTCAGTATATTCTTTCCATCTCCTTAGATGAGAGAATCTAAACTTAACCCAACTTGACAATCTTCACTACCTCTTCTAGTATTTTTATTATACTTTCTGAAACTTCAATTAAAGGTTTTAAATCATCACTTTCATATTCAATAATTTCGTACCTAGAATCTATGTAAGCATCTTCAATATCCACCAGTTGTCGTCTGTATTCTCTTATCAATTCATCAATCTTTTTAGATAACTCATCATAACCGTTTTCTTTAAGTAACTTTGATAAATAACCAATTAGCTCTCTTATTCCATGTCCTTCATAATCTTTTCCAAAAAGTTCAAAGATCACCGCTTTAATGTACAATTGTAATGCTTGCTCCACATGAAACGCGCCTATATCATAATACCCTTCGCTAAGATCTCTTTTAGCTTCTTCTAAGAAGCGTAACGCTCTCCTTTTAAGTAATCTTACTCTATTTCCGCTCACAACTATAATTAGAAGTAGAAGAGAAAAATAATTTTTATGAGATAGAGGTGATAAGAGGTTTCCTATTATCTGTAAGTATTATGCAAAAGACTATATTTTAGTGGGGATGATACTAATGATTTTATCATGATAATATTCATAGAATTTCCTTCAAGAAAAGATTATCAGGGACTACTCTTTTAATCCTCACTGCGACCTTTTATCAACTCACCGTGTAAATCATATCCTCTTACTATTCCGAATATTCCCTCTTTCTTTTTTATAGATAATTTATCATACCATCCTAAGAAACTTTCCTTCTCAATTTCTTCACTAACATTCAGGCAATCCATTTAACTTCTTCTTAGTTTCTGACTTAACCCTTATTGTTTACATATTTTCTACCTTTTCCGCTCAGTATATATACTTTTATTTATAGATGCTCTATAATTTTATAACGCTGCTATTAATCTAATTTATTTTGTGGCTTAAGAAATTTCTGAACAAACAAACAACTAAGCCATTATCTTCTGTATTCATTCTTCTAACTAATGAAGAGAAAAAGGTCTTGTAATAAACTATTTAGTAGTATGAATACTTCATTGTTGCTTATAATTTAACTTGTTAATTCCGTCTTAAGCGATCTTATAATCTGTCAGATTTTTCAAAGGCAAGATATTCTCCTTAAGGTCTTGTAGGCACTTAGAAAGAGTGTTGCACTTTAAGTTATGAACGAGTATATTGACGCTACTAAGAAAATAGTAATCTACTTTGCTCTACGCTCGTAAAGGATTTTCTATCTAAAATTCCTCGTAAATGTCTATGAATTTTTTGTACCAATTCTCATACTCGTTCTTATTCACTATATGAAACTCAAAGGGGTCTCCTATATTCAACTCCCTTTCTATGATTACCTCAATATTAGCTTTATCCCACACACTTTTAGCCTTATCAGTTATTATCAATACGTCTATGTCACTATCAATTCTGTAATTTCCACGTGCAATAGAGCCAAACAATATTACTCTACAATCTGGGTCTATCTTCTTAACACAAATCTCTTTAATTAACTTTACGTATTGTCTTGCATTTTTAAGAATCTCCTTCCTTTCTTCCCACTTTCTCTTAAGATATTCCCAACTCATTCAATATCGCCTCCACTATATTCAATGCCTTTTCTACAGCCTCTTTATCATAATTAGTGGGTAGATACCTAGAAGCAATATAGGCCTGTTTTAATAAATCTAATGTTGAGATTTCTGAATCTAGAATTTCTTTTAGCTTTTCATTTTTAGTAAGTTCTATAATTCTTCTTAACAAATTCACTACGTCACACGCTTTTGGGAAAGAACCGGTTAACGTTGAAATATAATATTTTAACCAAAGCTGTAACGCTTGCTCCAAGGAGAATAGGGCTAAGTTGTATTTACCATCGCGTAATAGAAGCTTAGCATAATTTAGGAAGTCTATGGCATTACGCTTTAAAAACTCCATTGAATAAAATCTTTACTTGCAACATTAAATCTTTAATTAAGGGGTTACACTCTCATTTAAGTATGATTTTAAATTAAATTCTCAGTCCAAGATAATAACTCTGAGGAATAGTCATAAAAATTATACTCGATGACTTTTCATGAAAACTTAATGAGTCACAGTTCTTCTAGATTTAAAATATGATTCGATATTTGATACATATAATGAGCTTTCTTAGGATTAATGCTAAATAGTTTCTAGAACAAGTTAAATTTTCTATGCAAAAAGGGTTCTATAATCTAGTATTATTTAACATTGAGCAGAGTATACAACTAAACCTTAAATATTTAATATTTTTGTTAACTGGAGATTTCCCTAAAACTCATAAAATTTCTGATTTATTTAAATTTATAAAAACGTTAAATGATCCTTGCCATCTATATAACTTTTACGAAAATAACAAGGATTTCCTCACAATTATAGAATTTTCGTATATTTCGAGTAGATACTTGCCACAAACGTTCTCTGAGGAAGATGCTAAAAAAGCTTTAAAGTTAGGAGAAGAGTTTGACATAGTGATTGAGAAATGCATGAAAATTATGCAAAAATCTTGAGAGTAATATATGAGGAAAGAATGGAAGTATTAAATAACATAGAAAAATATCTAAATGAAATTAAGAGTGCCGTACTAGAAAAAGATCCTAAAGCTAAAATACTTCTTTTCGGAAGCTTTGTTAGAGGGAATTTCAGACCGGATAGTGATATAGATATTCTTATAATATCTGAAGAATTTGGAGATAATCCCCATAAATATGCAGAGCTTGTTAATTATATAAGGGATAAAATAAAACATTACTCACTTTTCGAATTTCACGTAGTTACGAAAAAGACTTATGAGGAATGGTATAGGAAGTTTATAGATGTATACAGAGAAATATAAGCTTATATGACACTAATTTTGATTTAATATCAAATCTGAGTCAAGACCATAAAATTTTACGTAATACTTTTGATTTATCTAAGATCTGTCGTCTTTTGAGTAAAGTTTATACTCTCCCTTCTACTAGTATTAATTCATTTAATTCAAATCAAACATCTATAAACTTAGATTATAAGGAAAAACTCTTTTTAGAAAAAATCTATTGATTAAAAATGTTAATACTAAGAATTTACTTTTTAAACATAGAGAATACACATATTCATTTTATAGTTTATAATAAACTTTAGGGTTAATTAGAGAAAGAACATCGCTACATAAACTACACGTAAAAAATTAGATTATAACAAGAAATACTATCATAAATGTTAGTATCTTAACAGTTTTCTATCCCGTATAATAATCTGAATAATTCAGCATGAAACCATCTAAAGGTGCACCTAATTCTGTAGTGTAATTTGAAAAGCTAATATATAGCTGACCACTACCAGTATATGGTAAATGTATTTTTACGTGTGTATTACTAAAATAACTTTCTACTAATGTGTAACTACCAAAGAGAATGTAATTTACAATATCCACTATTGTAGTTAATCCTAGATCAGCAAGTACCCCTACATCTGGGATTAGGGCAGTAAGTAGAAGATCTACTCCATCAAATGCAATAGAAGCAACTTTGTTATTAGTTATATAATTAGCTAAATAATGTCCTTTGAACCAAATTATTTTTGGAGTTTCTGAAAAGATTGAAACATTACCAGATACATATATAGTACTCTCATTCCATGTAGCATAACCATACTTGATGAAATTGAGTGACATGTTCATATAAGGAATGAGGTTATAATAATATGTTACCGTACCATTACCTATGGGTAACAACACGTGTTCTTTACCGTTTGATGAGTTAAGATTATTATAGACTATACACGTAAAACCATTACTGGTTTCGATAGCTTTTCCAATTTTATTTTGAACCGATAAAATTTCGAAGACTGTTTTATATACTGGAGAACCTCTTAGTGGTTCTTGAACCAGATATGTAATTACTGCAATTGTAGCATTATAATACGTGTAGAGAGTTGGATTATCCAGTTTAGAAAGATTATAAATGTTTCCCACTATTCCACTACTCCAGCATATGTCTGCGGAATAAGAAGGACCTAAACAATATGGAGGTGAGGTAGATATTGCGTACCAACTAACCTCGCCAACGAGACAAGTAGTAAGATATATATATGTATAATTATCGTATTTATTCACATTGTTACTTATAGTTACCCAATTTAATGGAACTGAAAAGTTATAGAAATACGTAACGTTAATAGCTTCATATCCTATACAAGGTTTAATTCCACATTCATAAAGTAATTCTGACGTAGCATTTACTATATATTTATAACTTTTCCCTCCACTGCAATAAGGACAATAAGTATATGACGATTTTCTCTTTAATATCTTTTCTCTTATTTTCTCTATTTGTTGCTCGCTTTTCGTTAAGTTCATTTTTATTACTTTTGGTATTATGTCTATTTTGGTGACTATACTAATTGGCTCGTTATTCAAAACCCATGACGGACTATATGGTATTTCCATAGGAGTTACGAATGTCTTATTTCCTTTTGAGTATGTTACAAAAACCAGTAATGACGAATTGACATTATCCCAATTTTCCCAAGGTTTAACGTATCTCACTAGTGATTTAAACGGTATTTTTAAAGAATAACCTACATACTTCTCTGAAAACACCACTTTATTAGGTTGGTTAACAAGGACTATAATTGTCGCATTTACCGGGCTTCCATTAAGATAAGGTTTAATTACAAATGAGGGGTCTAAAGAATCTCGAAAATATTCTATTATACCATTACGTGTCCTTAGTAAACCTATTAGAGTTGGTTCAAATAGATCTAGTAGTGATAAGCTAATAGTAAATATAATAACTATTAGTATAAGTATAGCTAATATTCTTTTTATAGATTCGTTCATAATCTTTCATCAAAATAAAAAAGTAATTTTTGAGCATATAAATTTAGCTTCTTTTTTAAGTGTAAATATAACGTTAATATTCTATGTTTTTAGTTTGAATTCATCTATTTTATTTTTTAATTAAAAAACATACTATTACTCTTCAAACGTTTAATGTGCAAAATTAGTTAAAAGTCGTTTCGCATTTTAAATATTTCTATTCCAGAAGCTATTATACTAGGTATTATGAATACTGAGTAAAATGGAATTGCAAAGATTACCAATGGTAAGTAAATTGAAGATACCCCCCACAGAATTTTACTCATAATTGATGTAGCGCTTGAAATTACTGAAATAAACAGCCCGGAACCTATAAGTGCTAAAATAAAGGAAGCAAAAGGGAAGAAAAAAGATAAAATGAGCATAACTATGTATGCTATTACTAAGCCTATAACAGAACTCTTACTAGATAAGAAATAGAAAATTAAGAAAAGTATAGGAATTCCTAAGATTTGAATACCTAGGAAAATTTCATGCATTGATGGAGTGTAGAATAGGAAGGAAGGAGTAGGAATGTTATTCACAGTTAAAAAAATGCTCATATTATAAAATAAATAAATTAGGAAGAAAAACATGACATAAATTACATAGAAATATGCTAACTTCTTCATCTAACATCCCTAGCGCGAGTAGCTTAATACAAGACCCTTTAGTTATTATGCACTTCCAAATATTTATGTTTTATTCTTTATTCTAGTAAAATTCAAATATAGAAAGATTAGACTTTCATTGTATGATTACTAGTTACTTAGCCTCACTAGGAGCAAAAATGTACATAAACGCGAAGTAGAGAAATATATAGTCTTTTTCAAGTTATAAACGCAATAAGATCAGTTTTAACTTAAGATATTAAATATATGCAAGTTAATCAGACACTATACCTTGTATTGATCAATATTCTTTTCCCTCAGTATTTAGAGTGTGGACATTTATTATACACTACTCTTTAAGTGAAATCTGGGATTCTATAAGAAGAGAACTTATTAGCGTTTAGCAAACGTTATAGGTTTATGAAAATTTTTACTAATTGGACTAGTGTTTGGGCCGGCATCCAATCATAAAGCATAAAAGCGTAGTAAAGACAAAAAGTAGAATAATAGTGTAAAGGCAAACACTACAATACTTTGAATGTCTAGATTATAAATTTTCGGTTTATATTTCGATATAAAATAGACTGAGGCAAGAATGTAACTTGCTATCATGAGTAAATAAGTTAAACCAGCTATGAGTGTTGGTAATTGAGATATTGAAACTATTGAAATATTAGCAATCATAATATAAGGTATTAATGAAAGGAAATAGACATTGTATTTAATTATTAGCTGATGTGTAAATAATATATCCGTAAATATATCCGTAATAATTATAATTATGAAAATTGGAAACTTCATTAGAATAATAAAGCTGATATCAGTTATAAAATATACAACTACTAATAACAAACCATATCTTCTAAATATTTTCTCATAATACTTGTCCATCATCAATCACCAGAAAGCATACTATGGTGGTGAGTAGGGAGGCGATGGTGGAATTATTGAAGAGTGCGGTTGCTCAAATAAGAAATAACTATAGTTATAGTAATGCAAATATAATCCTATTCTTGACTTGCTCCACAACCTGGAAGTGCGAGAGTTCCCTTCCAAGGGGTTCATCGTTCCCACCATCGGTTCGGGGTTATATCTCTCATTTGGTGGGCGGTTGGGTAGGTCAGAGACTCCCCCCATTTGGAGTAAGGGAATCCTTCATCAGTTTCTTCCGGATCCCGTGAAAGAGAGATAATAGTTGCTTCTCCCACACTCCCATTAAGCCCCCAATCGAGCTGGGGGAAGAGCATCATTAACATCACTAAAAAGTGTCTCAACAAAAGAGTATATAAATATAAGGGTGCTATCCATTTCCCTTGGCTGGCTTTCACCCCCTTAATCCCCGATTTTGTAAATCTACGAATGATTAGATATAATTATTACGAAATAATTATCTAAAACTCTGATGATTATGTATGTCAATATTAAGGATCCCAATAATCCCTAGTCCTCTGTTTAATCTCTAACACCAGTCTAAATAACTTACGATACTCTCTATTTCTCAATATCTCATCTACAGTCCCAAGATTAACTTCACTATACTCATGGACTATGATATTTGTAAACCCAACTACTGCATTTAAGAATTTTTCTTCTTCATCATTGATTATTCCTTTTTCCCTTAATTTTCTCACAGAATCCTTATATCCCTCTGCACTCATTCCCATATTCGATAAAAGCCTTTGTAAGATATCAAGGACTATTTGAGCTTGTATTTGTAAACCGTGTAAAATTGCCATCTGATCTCTCCAGTAGTTTAAATCGTATCCCTTCTCTACAACTTCGTCAAGTTTAGCAGTAACATCTTCAAGGTTTTTAAATAATCTATCTAGGACTGCCATTTCCTCATCAAAGCCCTTGCTGCATTCTCTACCAAGTCTAATTTTCTGGCGTCAATTAAGAAGTCCTCACATATTGCAGCTCTTCTATGAACTCGCCACCAGTCCTCCATGTAAAGTATTATACTATTACTAAATACTTCATGAATTAAGTAACAATCTGTTCTCTCATTTATAACCGTTAAATCCACTTTCTCAGTATTTAAATAATCAGTTAAATCGATCCACAATCTGGTATAGTCCTCTAACTTCATTTTCTTCTTGAATTCTACAGCAATGTCGATATCATTTCCCTCTCCCTTCTTAGCAAGAGAACCAAATAGGACAGCAAAGTACAAATCGTAACCTGACCAATTAAACGCCTTTAGCTTATCTAACACATCAGTTAATTTCATACTTTAAAATATCTATGGGATTTTTTAAGCATAGGTTCAAACTTCTATATAGTCTAGAAATACTAAACATTTAATGTCATAATAACTTGAGAAGTATTAAAAGTAAAGTATATGAAATATTTAGAATTAGAATACTTAAAAGAAGGAATAAGTTACGTCATGGATATACATTTGCATAAACTGGCTGTTTCTTCTTAACTTTAAATTTAGAATGAACATAATATACTTAAGGAGTACTCATCAGCTTTTTGATTTAACACCTTTATGACGAATAAAACTCAGTTTACTTAAAGGATAAATATATTTTAAAGTTTATTTAATACAAGAAATATAAGACCTAAAAGAACTGAAATAATCGAGGAAATAAGAATAGAGGTTTTAATGGAAAATTCAAGGTAACTGAAAAGATAACCCGTAAACCAACCTATTTGCTGAAATGAGTTAATTATTCCAAACGCTTCTGGGCTTTTCTCTTTACTCTCTTCTAAAGCACTTGGAATGATAGCTTCCCAAAGTCCGAAAAAGAGTGTAAACATTGGATTAAAGTAAATAAGGTAAATTAGAGAGAAAAGAATAAGATAGATAGAGAGAAAGAATCTCTTTGTAAACTTAGAATATAAAAAAGTAAAGAATGCGCCCATAACCTCAGCTAATGTTGCTATAACACCGATATTCTCATAACTCATCGAATAATTCTGTTTAAGGATTAAGTAAACAAACGGAAAAGCTAGTGCAATAGGTAAAATAACCACGATAGGAATTAATAGTTTTACATCAAAGACTAGAGAGTCTTGCATAATTTGAATCTCTTTAAGTCTTAATAGAGGAAGGGCAGTGAAAGCCATAAGGATACCACCTATAAGGAAAACAGCCCTTAGTCCAAGAACCGAGGCTATTACTCCACCTATAGAGGGAGTAAAAAGAGAAGGTATAATGGAAATTGCCCATATTTTCGAAATGGTTCCCTTACCTAAGTTATTCATGTAGGAGTAATAACTGGGTAAAGATATGAAGAACGTTGAAGCAATTACGTAAGATATAATCAGAGAGGGTAAGGATGTTGAAAAGGAGAACAGAACTAGTCCTAACCCAGAAAGTATACCACCTAACATCATTGTTTTTACGAGACCGATTTTTCTAGCTAACTTACTCCCGATAAGTGGCATGGGAATTGCAAATAGAGTAGAAATTAAATAGAGGATTGTGACGTCTTTCACAAATTTTACAGCAAATAGTGAAACAAAGGGATAATAAAGGTAATATGAAAGTCCCCAAATAAACCAGCTGCTTGCCAGCTTAGTTTCACTATTCATGCATGAAAAATTTTTTCTTTCCTTTTAAGATTATTTTTATTTTTTTCTATTTATAATAACCTTAATAGTTAGGGTAAAAGATTTTTATGCTTGTTTAAATTACTTATACTGATAGATATGACTGAAAAACTCTCAGAACAATTACAACAATTGGGTGAACAAAACTTAGAGGAGAAAGCAGACTATAATATGAGATACTATAAGTATTTATACAAAAAGAGTATTGAAGAGCCTGATAAATTCTGGGGCGAATTAGCAGAAGAATTAATTACTTGGTACGAGCCATGGAAACAAGCTTTTGTCCAAGAAGAAGGTTTACTTACAAAGTGGTTTGTTGGTGGAAAACTTAATGCTTCCTATAACGCTGTAGATAGACATTTAAATTCTCATAGAAAATATAAGGCTGCAATATTTTGGGAGAGTGAAAAAGGAGAAAAGAAGGTAGTTACATATCAAGACCTATTTTATGAGGTTAATAAATGGGCTAACGCATTAAGGGAACTCGGAGTAAAGAAGGGCGATAGAGTAACAATTTACATGCCTTTAACACCAGAAGGAGTAATAGCTAAGCTAGCTGTTGCAAGATTAGGTGCAATACACTCAGTTGTATTTGCAGGATTTGGTGCACAAGCATTAGCTGATAGAATTGCAGATGCTGGAGCAAAAGTTGTAATTACTGCAGATGCATACTATAGGAGAGGAAAACTCGTGGAATTAAAGAAAACTGTAGATGAGGCATTAAACATTCTCGGTGATAAAAGCCCGGTACAAAAAGTTTTAGTTTATAAGAGAACTGGTACTGAAATACCCTTCAAAGAGGGTAGAGATGTTTACTTTGATGAAGTAGGAAAGTATAAGTACATTGAACCAGTACCAGTTGAAGCTACAGAACCATTATTCATTCTATACACTTCCGGAACTACAGGCAAGCCTAAGGGAATAGTTCACAGTACTGGAGGTTATTTAGTAGGAACAGCAGTTATGTTATTATGGAGTTATGGTTTAAGCCAAGAAAATGATGTGTTATTTAATACTTCAGATATCGGATGGATTGTTGGGCACTCTTACATTACTTATTCACCGTTAGTAATGGGTAGAAGTATCGTAATCTATGAGAGTGCCCCAGATTATCCTTACCCAGATAAATGGGCTGAAATGATAGAGAAATATAGGGCAACAACATTTGGTACTTCAGCTACGGCAATAAGAACATTAATGAAATACGGAGAAGATTATGTAAAGCAACATGATCTATCATCATTAAGGATAATTGTAACTAATGGCGAACCATTAAATTATGCTCCATGGAAGTGGGGATTAGAAGTAGTTGGAGGAGGAAAAGTATTTATGTCTCATCAGTGGTGGCAAACTGAAACTGGAGGTCCTAATATTGGTTACATCCCCGGTGTAGTTTACTTACCAATGAAGTCTGGACCAGCTGTAGGTTTCGCTTTGCCCGGTAATAAGGTTACTGTAGTTAATGAGGAAGGCAAAGAAACTAAGCCTAGAGAGAGGGGTTATTTAGTTATGCTACCTCCATTCCCACCAATGATGATGATAGGTATGTGGAATGACCCAGATAACGAGAGGTTAAAGAAAACATACTTCAGTAAATTCCCAGGGATTTACTATCCAGGAGATTATGCAATGATTGATGAAGATGGTTACATATGGGTAATGGGTAGAGCTGATGAAACAATTAAAGTTGCTGCTCATAGAATTGGTGCTGGAGAGGTTGAATCAATAGTAACATCTCATCCAGCAGTAGCTGAAGCTGCAGCTGTAGGAATTCCAGATCCTGTTAAAGGGGAAGCTGTTCATCTATTTGTAGTACTAAAAGTTGGCTATAAACCCTCACCTCAGCTAGCTAGAGAGATACAAGAGCATGTAAGGAAATATATGGGAGCAATAGTAACTCCAGAGGTACATTTTGTAGATAAATTACCTAAGACTAGATCTGGTAAAATTATGAGAAGAGTAATTAAAGCAGTTATGATGGGGCAAAGTGCTGGTGATATAACCACTCTTGAAGACGAGGCATCAATGGATGAGATTAAGAAAGCAGTAGAAGAGTTTAAGAAATCATTAAGCCAATGATTTTCTAAGATCCTTTATTTTCCTTATGTTTCTCGGAATTTACGACTTGATAGTAAATAATAGTGCTTTTATACTAGTTTAATTATCTAGCCTACCATTTGGAATTTTATCTCTGCTTAATTTCTTTTGTAATTGATAAAATTAGTTTTGATTATTACTACATCTTTAGTAGAAAAGCACTTCTAAATTAGTTCATCTGTGAAAATTACATTGAGCTCATTTTTAAATGGCTCAATTTCTTTTTCTCTCTTAAACATTGCTGGTATTCCTAGAATTTTAGCGGTAGCAATACTGCTTGCATCAGCTAAAGATATCGGATACTTACATTTTAATCTGTATATTTCTCCCCTTACGTTAGTAAAAGGAAATACATTAAAATAACCACTTGATTTTAGAAATATTTCTACTTCTTCAGCTTTTTCTACGTTATTCTTTCTGCATATTATATATTTAATTTCCTCTAGATTCAATTCGTTTATAACTATCTCATCTAAGTTTTCTTCAATGAATTTCTCTATTTTCTTTCCTTCATTGCTACCCAAAAGGATATCTATAACGACTCCCGAATCAAATACCATACTTCTCTTTCTCGTACTCAAGTTCTTTTTTCCTCTCTTTCCTTAAGTCTTCATATGATATATTGGGTACTAAGCCAACCATTCTCCTTAAAATTTCAGGATTTTTCCTCCTATATAACGAAAGTAAGTATTCTATGACGTCGTTAAAATCCACTTTTTCACCCCTTTCTATTTGAAGCTCTCCCATTATCTTCAACAACTCTCTTTTAACCTCTTTTGATACCCTAATAGTTTCAGACATCACATTATCACTTTGTAACAAAATATATAATCTTTACTTCTCTGTTTTGTCTTTTTTAGAGAGTATTGTTATTCAGAGTTCAGCTTTCATTGTAACTAGTAGTTCGTGACTACTAGTTACTTAGCCTTATCACTCCTTCTTCCCTCCCCGTGCCTAGAGGTACTACTAACTCTGATGAGCATGAGATGATTATGATAGTGAGGGGTTTTGATAGGCATAGGGCTTCGGCTTATTTGGTAGCTTTAAGGGGATTAGAAGTTGATTAAAAATAATTAAAAGTTACGTAAATATATTACAGACTTAAGCTTATTATTTCACATAATGCTTTGCGGATTGTTTGAATTTTTATCAAAACTAATGCTAGGTTTTACTTTTAAATTAACACTCGATTTTGAATTTAACAAACATTGATGAAGTTAATATCGGAGAAAATTGAAGTACTTGACAAAACGCGGGGCAAGCCTCGCCTTTTAAGGCGGGGTAAAGTTTTTAATCTTAGCTTAAAACTATTAATAAAGTGCGGGGAAGCCCACAAAGGTGGGCATACTGAAGATATGTGTCCCCGCACAGAACTACATATCCCCGAGTCCCCAAGAGCCAAGAGCAGAGGGCAACTCTTGGTGAGGGATAGGGGTAATGGGCTGAAGACCCAGCCCGTGGTCTACCGCTGGACGAACGGAGCGGGGTGGGTGTGTATAACACCCACTAGCTATGAAGTTGTGAGGATGAAGGTGGTAAACCACAAACCTATGAACCGCCCTAAGGGAACCCTCGCCCTTTAGGGCGGGGAAGAGGTCAGAAAGTATGATTTACCGATGCGTTAATTCTTCCCAAGAAGCAATGATCATCTATTCTCATCCTCTAAGTAGGACTGTAAAAACTATTAGGAATGCTATAATACCCATTATTCCAGCAAAAATATAAGAATATGAGTAACTGTACTGATAAAGGAATCCCATTATAGTATTCCCTATCAAGACTCCAATACTTCTTCCAAAGGATAAGGCGCCCATTGCTGTACCAGTTTCGCCTCTAGACAGCTTAGATATTATTGTTGGTTCAAAGGTTTCTGTGGATGCTACTGCAATTCCCATAATTACAGATAATGGATATATTGATATAACTCCTAAAGGAGAGAGAAAAGCAAATCCAAATGAGGTAAGCCCAGCTAATAAATATCCTAAGAATGCTAATCCTTTAACTTCTTCAAGCTTTATTTTTCCAAATACGTATCCGAATATCGAAGATGATGCAAGGAATACTCCATACGTTAGTGTCGCGAGGTAAAACCTTCTTGTAAATTCTTCTGTTGTGATTATCGGAAATCCAAAACTATACTGAGTAAAAGCAAAGAACATTGTAGAAATTACAATAGTTAAAGCAACTTTACCAGGCTTTTTCGGAATACCTTTTCCGCCAGCTTTAACAAACACTAAAAATAACGTAGAAATTATTAGGGGAATTGAGGTAAAAATCAGAATCTCTGTAGCTTTAACTCCGAAATATAATGCAATAGTTAAGTAAGCAACAGCCAATGTAGCTCCAGCAATATCTAAAGCATGTAGAATACCATAAGCCTCCTTTCTTTCACTCTCTTCTGTAACTTCAGAAAGCATAGCCCTTCTAGCTGGAGTTCTAAAATTCCTAAACCACCAACCAAACATAAATAAAAATAAAGCTTCTATGTAATTCACTGCTAGACCCGTAAAAGAGAGAATGACAATTAGCGCGTTTCCAATTACTGCTATCATTTTCCTTCCGTATTTATCAGCCAAATAACCTCCAAGAATCGACATTAGACTTCCACCACCATAATTCAAGGCTTCAGCAATACCGTATAGGAAAATTGGGGCGTGAAAGTAGAAGACGAAAATTATAGGAAAAGATGCTACAGCGGCTTGATATCCTAAATCTGCAAAGAAAGCTGAAAATGAAATTTTTAATACTTCACTTCTCCTTTTAATAGTCATATTTAAAAAAACGAAAAACTATATAAAAGCATGACGCCGGAAGAGGCATATTCGATAAGGTTAATATCAGATGTTAAATTGAACGAGATTGGTTTATTTCACGTAGAAACGTGGATTGAGAATGAGAAATACAAATCAGCTATCTACTTAAATAAACAAAGAATAACGTTCAGCGGGAATGAATCTTCGCCTTCTTATCATGACGGCTTTCTATATTATGTAAAGGGGAGTAGAAGAGAAGCTAAGTTAATAAGACAGAGACCTTATGGAGAATTGGAAGAAATACTCTCTTTAGGTAAAATTCACAAGTACGTCTTCCATAAGGATGGAATTTTAATTATTGGAGAAGAGAAAGTAAAACCCAGTACGTATTTCGTGAGTGATAAGCTTAAGTACAGATTTGATGGTAAAGGTTTATTCTGGACTAGACAATCCCTCTTCCTTTACAACAAAGAATTGAGAAAAATTATTTCTGGAAATTTTGATGTCACTGATATTGCAACAAACGGTAATAGGGTTATTATTTCAGCAACAAGAGAGAATGATGATTACGGCTTAGCTGACATTTATGAAGTTGATATTAATACTGGAGAGCTAACGCGGATTACACAAGGAGAAGGTAATATTACTGCAATAGCTATGAATAAAGACGGAAAGATAGCTTATTTGGGTCATAGAAAGGGGAAAAGTCCTTGGGCGGTCAGAGAAATAATTTTCCCAGAAGAAGGGAAAAGTTTCCTATGCGGAAATACATGTGGTAATACAGTTTTAAGTGATCTATTCGACGGTGTTAAAGAGAAAATTGTGTATGAAGGTGATCAAGTAATAACATTAGGCCAAGTAGGTGGAGAAAGTCACATTTACTCTGTCTCCGATAAGGTTACCAAACTAACAGAAGGAAAATTGGCTGTTAGAGGCTTTGACTTCAAGGATGGTAAATTGGCTTATTTTTATTCAACACCAGAAAAGCCCGTAATTCTATTCTACAACGGTGAGGTATATGATCCTAATCCAAATGTAAAGGGATTATCGCCTATTGAAGTAAAGGGTGAGATTGAGGGTTGGGCATTAGTTACAAATCCCTCTAATCCAACAATTCTCTTTATTCATGGAGGTCCTCATATGGCTTATGGTTATGCATATTTCATAGAATTCCAGTTCTTTGCCAGTAATGGTTACAATGTAATTTATGCTAACCCCAGTGGTAGTCAAGGATATGGAGAAGAGTTTGCTAAGGCTTGTGTTGGTGATTGGGGCGGAAGGGATATGAAAGAACTGATAAACTTTGTTAATGAGGTTAAAAAGAAGTTCAATTTGACTGGTAAATTTGGCGTTACTGGAGGTTCGTATGGTGGTTATATGACTAACTGGATAATTACTCAAACTGATATTTTCTCGGCAGCAATTAGTGAAAGAAGTATATCAAATCTAGTAAGTATGTGCGGTACTAGTGATATAGGTTTTTGGTTTAACGCAATTGAAGCGGGTATTGATGACCCATGGAGTAAAGATGGAATAGAGAAATTAATGAGGATGTCACCCGTCTATTATGTAAAAAATGTAAAGACTCCTACGATGCTAATCCACGGTGAGGTTGATTATAGATGTCCTATTGAGCAAGCTGAACAGTTCTTTATTGCACTAAAAATGAATAATGTTCCTACTGAGCTTGTCAGATATCAAGGTGATGGTCATGAACACGCTAGAAAAGGGAATCCAAAGAATATGATAGATAGGTTAAAGAGAAAATTGGAGTGGTTTGATAAATATCTGAAGTCTTGATAAGCTTTAAATAAAAATTCAAATTTATTTTATATGTGGATTACTATAAGCTTAACAGATTATTATCCTTAGGCAATTTAGCTGTAGTATCATATTTCATACTAGAAAACGGGATAGAAGCTTCATTTCTTCCCTTATTATCTTTTGCAGTAAGTACTTCTATTTCTTCTTCTCCGTTTATTCTGGGTTTATCACTAATTGTAGGTAGTGCATTATTACCATTATTCTTTTTAAAAGAGATAAGTATACAACTCTTAGTTTTCGCTTTAGTAATAACTTTACTTTCTATATTCTCAATTAAATTTGATTATCTAAAATTTGTTCCATTCCCACTTTCCTTAATTTTCTATTTTTTTCTCCATCCTATTTCATCCTACTTTTTCTCATTTATAGTCTTAGGTTCTATTTTACTTATAATTAAAAAGAAGATAGTCCCTAGTTTAATCTTCACTGTTGCAATACCTTTCTTCTTAGTTCAAATCTTTTTCTTATACTCAATTTCTCTAACAAAAGTAGGTGTTTCATTATTCGCATTAAATGAAATGGCAAGTATGTCAAAATTTATGCTCCCAGCTGATATTATCGTTATATTGGTTTCTTACTTAAAGAGAGAGTCTTTATACAGCATAATAACCACGTTAGTAATTGTAGTATCTCTTGGTATTTCGGTTCTCTTTCTATATGTTAATCCACCTTTTTCATTGATGTACTCCTCCTCATCAGCAATTGTGTCTTCATCCTTATTATCAGATAGTGAGATAGAAAAGTCTATTTTAGAGAATTTAAACGATGAAAAAAAGATAAAGAACTTATTATTTTTATATAGGGGAGATATAACTTCATTTTGTCAAAAACTAGTATATAAAGGAAATTGCGAAGCTCTTGTTAAAATCTCAGAAATTATACCGTATAAAATTAATTATTCCCTTTGTGATTTACATAAGATTGCTGATTGTTATGAGAAGCTTAAAAAAGTACCTTCAAGAGATATAATATCATTTCTTAGCATAGTAAAGGAGAAAGATATTGAATTAGCTGAAAGGATTGGAAGATTAGCACTAAGTATTTCCCCGTCACCTAAGCTGATGAAATTAATGGAGGAAATAGAAGTTCTCAGGATGGAATCACTAAAATATAATTGGGATCCAAAAGTTTGGGTTAATAGGATAATTCATGGTTACAGAATTATTGATTATCTGGGTAAAGGAGGTTCCGCATACGTTCTTATTGGTGAGAAGGATAATAAAAAGTATGCTATAAAAATTCCCATATTAATACCTTTGTCCAACGTAGTAGAGAGCTACTACGATTTTATAAACGAATATTCACAGCTTAGAGAGCTCTCACTGAGTTCTGATAGTATTGTAAGATTTGTTGATGCTATCATTGATGTTTCTGCAATAAAAAGAATTAAAGATGGAGATGTTTTAGCTTATTTAAATGAACCACCAATTTTGGTCATGGAATTTATGGAAGGGAAGAGTGTAAAAGAGCTTATACAGAACGATAACGTATACTACTCCGATGAATGGGAGAAAATTGTTTTATTAATAGCTTTAGAAGTAGTGAAATCGTTAGAAGATATTCACAAGGCCGGGTTTGTTCATTTAGACATTAAGCCTTCAAATATATTATTCTCCTCTTTACCTGGTAAAACGGGAAAAGAAGTCCTAGATAATCTGACACAGAAAAAAGTAAAAATAAAAATTAGTGATTTAGGATCAGCTAGAAAAATAGGTGAAAAATTCTCTCAATATACACCAGAATATTGTTCAGTTGATCAAGTAGAGGCAATAGTTGAAGGAAAAGGAGCAGATCCATCGATGGATATCTATTCTTTGGGAGCCACTATATATAAAATGTTAACAAGAAAGGATTTTAATCCACCGGAATTGATTAGGTTGTTTAATGAAGCATCTATAATTTATTCAAATGGTGGAGATCCTAAACCCATATTGCAGAAGGCAAAAGAAGTATATAAGGAGTACTATATGAAGCTTGAAATTCCGGATGTAGATCAACGGTTTAAAGATTTAGTTAAAGAGCTTGTAAATCCAGAGAAGAGACCCACAGCTAGTGAAGTATATAATAAACTTAAAGAGATATTAAATAATGATGAAAGAAATAGTAATCCCAGATAAACTTTATGAATACTTAGAAAATCAAGGAATTACTAGAAGGCTTACTCCCTCCGATATTGTAGTAGAGCTTATTCTCAATAATATGGATATAAAAGAGAGAATTAATTACATGGCTAAGATATCTGAAGAGTACTTAATGGTTGGTGATGAATTAAAAAATAAAGGGGATTTGGTTGATGCTGGAGAAATGTATTGGAGAGGATTATCATACTTAATGAAGGCAGTAGCATTGAGACTAGGATTTGATATACAAAATTACCAAGATTATTTTTCTCTTGTTGATTATCTAGCATTTAAATATAATGATGGGGAAGTAGTTATAATGTTTACTAATGCAGAGAGATTACATGGAGAATTTCACCCAAGACCTCAAGGTGAAAAAGAGTTTGAGTATAGGGAAGAACAATTAAAAAGACTTATAAAGAAACTTAGAGAGATCTTAAAATGATCTTCGTAGGTACTTCTGGTTGGATGTATGACTGGAATGAAGGTGGAAACTTAGAGTGGTATGTAAAATACTCTGGTTTAAATGCAGTTGAACTCAATATGAGTTTTTATCGTTTTCCATTCGAAAATCAGATTAAAGGATGGAGTAAGTACAAAATAGTTTGGAGTATAAAAGTAAATAGATACATAACGCATGTGAAAAGACTAAAAGATATTGAAAGCTGGGAAAAGTTTAGGAAACTTATGGATAAAATTTCTCCTCGTTTTTACTTATTCCAAATGCCCCCAACCTTTAAGTATAATGAAGAGAACTTAAAGAGGGTGTTAGAGTTTGAAAAGATTGTTGGAGAGAAGATGGCAATAGAATTTAGAGACACGAAGTGGTATGAAAACTTACCTAGTCTAACAAAAGCTACTATAGTTTCTATAGATTCTCCAATAGGAACTTATATAGTAAACAACTCTGGTGTAGTGTATTTAAGGCTTCATGGTAGGGAAGAATGGTATATTTATGAGTATTCAGAGAAAGAGCTTGTGGAGTTGTCGAATAGAATAATAAGTTTAAAACCTAAGGAAATTTATGTCTTCTTTAATAATGATCATTGGATGCTTGAAAATGCAAGATTAATGAAAAAGATTTTGGAAGAAAAGATAAACAGTCTATGATATAACTCTCTGAGTAAAAGTATATACATGCATGGTCACGGATTCACGGATGATTTTAGAAAGAGCTTTGAAAATCCAGAAACATTTTTGAATTCCATATTAAAGGGTGGAGAAGTAATTGCTGAACTTGGTTGCGGTACCGGTTTTTACTGTAAATATCTTAAGGATTATGCATCTAAACTTTATTGTGTAGATGCTTTTTGCCCAGCACTAGAAGAAGCTAAAAAGAGAGCACCATCAGCAATATTTTTATGTGAAAATGCTTCAAAAACTTCGATACCCTCTAACAGCGTAGACGTGGTTTTGTTCGCAAATTCCTTCCATGATATGGAGAATAAGGTTGAAGTAGTTAATGAGGTAAAAAGAATATTGAAAAAAGGTGGAAGGGTAATAGTAATCGATTGGGAGAAAAAGAGAACTTCCTTTGGTCCCCCAGAACGGGTAAGGATGAGTGAAGAGGAATATATAGAATATTTTAAGGATTTTAAGCTTGTAAATAAGTTTAAACCTAGTGAATATCAATATGGTTTGGTGTTTATAAAAAATGATTAGATTTACTATATGTAAAGATGTTGAAGATGAAGATAAGATATGGGAAATTATTAGAGATCCGTATAAGATCCCTAACTATTGGAAAGGAACAAGAGAATTGAATATAAGGGAAGTTAGTAAGAATATTTATGAAGGAGAAGTAAGATTCGCTTTTCCAGCAAAAGGAAAAGTTAGGATCGAAGTTAATGATAATTCAAGAAGAATGACAATAAGTTACTTATCTGGTCCAGTGAAAGGAAAGCATGAAATCGAAATAAAAGATAAGAAAATATGCTCTAGTTGGAATGTAGAACTTTCCTTAATATTTAGATTTAGAGAAAAATGGACTGAAGAACATTTTAAGAGCGGTACTATTCATGCTTTAGAGAGGATAGTGAGTGAAAAATGAAATTAGGTTTCTCGATTTCAGCATTCCAGTACGAGGAACTGAATGAGAATTCAGATTGGTATTTGTGGTTAACAGATGAGATTAACATAACAAGTAAGCGAGTAATAGGAGAATTACCAGGTAAGAATTTCTATCTCTCTAAGTTTTCTCAAATTCACGATATAGCTTCTAGGCTTAACGCATCATTCTGGAGACTGAACTTAAGTTGGGGAAGGATATTTAAGGAAAGAGATAAAATCTCTGTAGAAGCTGTAACTGGATATAGAAAATTACTCAAAGACTTGAAAGATAGAGGATTTAAGGTTATATTATGTCTTAATCATTTCGATCTTCCTAAGTGGGTTCACGATCCAATTATTGCTAGAGATTCTCTCTTAACTGAAGGACCTTTAGGTTGGTATTCAGAAGATACGATTAATCACTTTATATCTTTTTCGTCTTTTGTGAAAGATAATTTTTCCGAATACGTAGATCTTTGGTGTACCTTTAACGAACCTAATATAATGATACTTTTTGGTTATTTATCTGGGATTTTCCCACCTGGGATAACGAGCAGAAGAGCATATGAAAAAGCCTTGAAAAATGTCTTAACTGCACATCGAGAGGTTTATAACCTATTTCACGGAGAGAAAGTAGGAATCATTTTCAATTTTCCGTATATTCAGGGTAACGAGAAAGCTAAAGAAGAGCTTTTCACAACTTTGAAAGGCATAAGCTTTGATTGGATTGGTGTCAATTATTATACAAGAATAGTTGTTAATGAGAAAGGACAACCAGTTGACGGTTATGGTATGTTTTGTAAACCGAATTCTTTTTCATTAGATAATAATCCTTGTTCCGATTACGGCTGGGAAGTTTACCCAGAGGGGCTAAAGCATGTCTTACAAGGCGTGAAAAAATTCGATAAACCAATTATAGTAACTGAGAATGGTATTGCTGATTCCAAAGATTTCCTTAGACCAAGTTTCTTAATATCGCATGTGGAAGCTATAAAGGAAAGTAAAGTTAATGTTGAAGCCTATCTATACTGGAGTTTAATTGATAATTTTGAATGGAATTTCGGCTATCAAATGAAGTTCGGGATTTACACACTCGACTTGAAGGCAAGACCTAGCGCTTATATCTTCAAAGAATTAACTTCTTTTGTCTGATAATTCTTTATCCATATCTTCTATAATTGTAATTATAACTGGTGACAAATATCTGAGAATTTCTACGTGCTTTATCAAAAAAATGACTCCTTTATCATTTAATTTATAGGCTTTCTTCTTTCCTTCTTCACATTTGTCAATTATACCATATCTTTCCATTCTTTGTAAAGTACCATAAATTAGGCTCCGTGGTACTGGTTTCTTTAATAATTTCTCTATATCAGCTTTAATTTCATTAGCATAGGCTTTTTTTCCTCTTTTATAAATAATATAGGCTATAAAAACCGGAATTAGCCCTCTAAGTATAATCATCTTTTCTCCTTTCATCACTAGTAAATTGAAATCAGAGATTTTTATAATTTTACGTTAATAAATACTCTTAACACTTTTTTAAAAATTTAATAAATAAAAAAATTAATTTTTTTATTTTTTTGTAAAGATTGACTTGAAATAGAAGCTGAAATCTTATGGTAAATTTCCTACCGGAAACTTAATTTATAAATGGAAGAAAATGTAGAATATAACCTAATGAAAGGAATATTTGTATCTCACGGCTCTCCAATGATCCTGGTAGAGAACGACCCTTGGAAAGACTTACTTAGAGAGTGGGGGAAGAGACTTGGAAAATTCGATAGTGTAATAATAATTAGCCCACACTTCTTCAGCTGGTCCGGAACTTTCCTAGTAGAGACTCAGCCAAAACTTGAGTGTATTCAAGATTATTATGGTTTTCCAGATGAGTTATATAAATTCTGTTATTCAGCTGATAATGATGTCGATTTAGCAAATAAAATTGTAGAGGAGGGACAAAAAGAAGGATTACCAATAAAGCAAGATAATAAATGGGGATTAGATCATGGAGCATGGATTCCGTTAATGTATATGTATCCAGAAGGTGTAAAAGCCGTTACAATTTCAATAACTGACTTATCAGCAGAAATTCACTATAAACTTGGAGAAGTCATCGGGAGAGTTGTAGGAGACAGAAATGTATTAATTATAGGTACTGGGTCTCCCACTCATAGGCTTGAATTAATGTATTTAAATGCAAAACCTAGACAGACTAAATTTGATCAAATATTAATTCAGAAATTAAAAGATGGTGATTTCACTTCACTCTTTAAATTAGAAGGAACAAAAGAATGGGAAATAGCTTCACCAGAGGGAATGCTTAGACCTCTATTTGTAGTATTAGGGGCAGTTAAACCAAAAAAAGCTGAAATTATAGGTTACGAAGTGCCTTATGGTGGTGTAAGTATGTTAGCTGTTGAGTTCTACAGTTAATAATGAGTACATTAAATCCCTCTCAGTTACAATACCAACTAATTTAGAATTATCAACAACGGGTAAAGTACCTATCTTTTTCTCTTTCATAATTTTAGCTGCGTCAATTATACTTGTATATCTATTAATTGTCCAAGGATTTTTTGTTCCTGCGTCTAGTACATTACCTATATTTCTATGTTTTTCAAGATACTTTACAATGTCTGCAGCAGTTATTATTCCAACCATTCTATACTCGTTTACTATTGGTAATCTTCTAATACCCCTCATGGCCATAATTTTAGCTGCTTCTAAAATCGTAGAATTTTGTGGAATAGTTTCTATCTTGGTACTCATTATTGAGTCTACTATACCAGAGAACTTAAGATTAGCTATTACATTTATTACTTCTCTTTCTGTAAACAATCCCCTAATCACTTGATTCTCCACTACTGGTAATCCACCTATATTATTATTTATCATGATTTTAATAGCATCAATTACTGGAGTATCTGGTGTCACACTTATTAAGTCCTCTGACATTAGATCCTTTGCTTTTAAGCTAAATAGATCCAAACTGTATTCAGAAAAAGCCGCAATAATACTTCTAGTAGTAATTATACTAATAGGTTTTTCATTATCAAGCACTATGACTCTTCCACTACTTTCTCTAGATAATACACTTAATATCTCTTCCATTGTAGAATTTAAGGATACAGTCACAACAGCTGTATTCATATAATCTGAGACTTTTCCTCTCATATATATAATATTGACTACGAAAAGAAAAGCTTTTTGATTTTCCGTTTGTTCTATTTTATTTCTAAATATAGAATTAACTTCTTATTAATGAATGCACTAACGAGATATAACGATTAACTAGCGAGATAAAAGATATAAATAATAATATACTCATATGTGTAACCAATGAGAATTGCTTTTCATGCGTATAAAGGTGGCGTTGGAAAGTCAACGTTGTCTTTAATGTTAGCTAAGGCTTTAGCAGAAAAGGGAAAGAAAGTACTTTTTATTGATAGAGATATGATGAATTGGACCTCACAATTAGCCAAAATCGATGAAGATGGTTTACTGGTTCAAATAGCTTTTGAAAAGGAACCCAAAAATTTTTACAAAGAAATTAAAATTAAAGATGGAAGCTTAAAGATTGTGAAGATGTTTTCTAGTGGTATTAACTTTTATAAAGCTTTTACAGAATTCACAAAAATTCAAGAATTTTATAATTTTTACGAGAATTTTTTAAGAAGAGAAAACTTTGATTATATGGTTTTAGATAATCCAGTATTTCTAACATGGGATACTAATCCTATAAAATACGAGACCATGGCTTTTAAACAAGTTTTTCCTGATGAGAAAGCGTATGTTGTACTTATTTCAGATATTTTACCGTTTTCTATAAAGGATTCTATAATTTATCTAAGAAGAATTAGTGCTGAAGCACCCCTAGACTGGAAACCGTTAGCTGGAATAATAAATATGGCTATAGAGGAAAAAGAAAGATATATTGAAAGTACAAAAAAGCTTATGAAAGAGTTAGGTTTTCCTAAAGGAGTTATAGTAAAATTTTATGATTCAGTTTTTCAATTTCATGGTGAAATAGAAGATTTGCCTATAGTTCCAGAGATAAGGACGTTAGCAGAAAGGATTATCAATAATGATATGAAAGAGGAGATAATACTTTAAAAACTTCCTATCAAAGAATTCGTTATGGAATGTGAAAAAGACGTATTGGAAATTCTTGACATATTATTTAACAGCGGATTAATACGTGGAAGAAAAGTCTTTGAAGATGATATTAAGCACTTAATATCGCATAAAAAAGATAGTAAATGCAGTGAGAATGAAATACTTGAATTAACTAGAAGATATTTAAGAGTACTGGGGATAAGTGTTATTAAAGGAAGTTACTTTAAAGAGAAACCTATAAAGGTATTTGACGACGGTAGTTACGTTGTAGAGACTATATATGGGGTTGAATATGATATATTAAATGATGATAGTCTGATAGGTAGAATTATATTTTATGAGGACAGGACAGTTTTAGATTTTGAAAGAGAGAAAAAGGAATATAAGATTAATAAAGCTACAGCTATAAGAGCGTTAAAGGAATATCTGAATAAATACTCTTATTTGAATGATTTTATTACAAACTACATGAAGTTTATGGAAGATAATAATGATGATAAAATACTTCAATGGTTAAAGAATTTCTTGTCTACCAAGTCTTAGATAAATCTGTTCAAAAAGATTAATTATTCTCTCTAAGAATTCATTTTCTAATTTGATCTCCTTAACGACAGGTAATTTTATTACAACTTTATTCTTATAAAAATAAACATAACCAGTAAATCCGTCAACTCTAGTATCGGTTGGTCTAAATAACCAAACTTTGAATCTATATACTTTTCTTTCATTATCTTCGGCTATTTTCACTATATAAAAATCATTTACAACGTTGTTATTATCAGAGAAATATTCTTCTAACAATAATTCAACGAATTTGTGATCAATCCTTCTTAAATCATAGAGCATATTGTTTTGAATTTTTTTAAGAAACTAAGAGTTAGCTGTAACTATTTTTACCACGTAACATTTAAATATTTTAAGGAATAGAAATATTATAATGAGCAAAAGACTAAAGAGAACTTCTCTCGAGATAATATACTCAATTTTAGGTGCATGTAATAATAATTCCACTAAAACAAGAATTATGTATAATGCTGGTGTTAATCTTCTCGAATTAACTAAATACTTAGAACTACTTGAAAAAGAGGGCTATATAAAGAAAATTCAAAGTGAGAAAAGAGTAACATACTCGTTAACAGAAAAAGGAAGAGATGCGTTAGAAAGATTAGAAAAATATATAAAAATACTGAAGGAATTGGAAGAAGCTAAGAAGGATGTGATCGATCTAATAAAGATTGTTAAAAAGAAAAAAGAAGTTAAAACTTAGATAAATACGAAAAGAAATCATCATTCCCTCTGAGCATTCGAAATAGTGAAACATAACTATTAGCCTCTTCACTCCTTACCTTAGCAAGGCTATCTGCAATTTTATTTAATATTGTAACCTCTTTTTCTCCTTCAATACCCCATATCTTTATGAAGTCTAATCCACTTGGTAACAAAGTATCTATCCTTACCACTGGAGAAGTTGGACTTAATTGGAAATAAGATGAATAGATTTTCAGACCTATTTTTAAATACGCCCTACTCAACCCTTCAAGATCTTTAAATATATTACTTTTTTTCTTAAATATTTCATCCCAATTAATCCATCCAAGTGCAACTGCTTGTTTACTCTTTAAGCTTTTCCTTAATTCTGAGAAAAGTATGGTTACTAGATAGCTTTCTCTAATATTTGAAAAATCGTAACCCATATCGTTCAAGTAGTTTATCAAAAGTCTATGACTGAACCTTTTCACTATTCCTATTGGTTCTTTCCTTTTAATCACATTACTTCTAACTAGAAAATATTCCTCCAATTCCTCATCATATACTGGTGGATCAATTAAAGGTCCATCAATGAAGATTTTATCACAATTAGCTTGACTGAGTAAATTGGTCTCCAATGTAAGCATAAGAATTATAGACCGTTTCTTAACTTCATCCTCTCCATAATAATCACTAACTATCTTAAAATCTCTAACTATAGTCGGAGGTATCTCCTTAGTTTCCCCATATTTTCCTATTACAGATACTGCTTTTGCAATAATAAGATATGAATCACCTAAATCCACTTCAAGTTTACCACCATCTATTGCACAAGCTATATGTTCCCCTACAGTTCCTTTAACTTCTTCAAATGTTAAATCAATTTTTCCTCTTCTAATTTCTTCAGAAAGAAGTAAAATATCAGCTTTTAATTTATTCGCTTTTTCTCTCTCATCAATTGCTAACTTTTTTATTTTATCTATTACATCACTCATTTTGAAAACCTTAACGACAATATAAGGCCTTTATTTACTAGAAATCTGATTAATTCTATTACTTCATTGAGGTTTTCTTGGTCTATTTCTATCTCATTATTCTCTATAAGTTTTACTAATAATTCTAAGTTACTCCCTACCCTAGATTTTAATATGTCGTTTAATCTTTCTATTTCACTTTCTCCTTTCTTTATCTCACTGTCCAGGTCCTCAAGTTTGTCTGAAAGAATATAAACATCAATATTTTCGTTAAATATATTTTTAAAGATTTTTTTGTAGACTAATATTTTCTCATTGATTTCTCTTATTCTCCTTTTTTGTTCTTCAATTTTAATTCTTCTTTCTTCTTCAATCTTTTTATAGCAATTATTAACTTTTTGATATATTAGGTTTACCATATTAGATATATAATCTGGATCATTGGATTGCAATACCGACTTTTTATCCTCATTAATCTCTTCACTACATAAAATCATTTTTGTTTTTACCTCTCTTAATTTTTCTATTGAATCTCTAAGTTCGCTCAACTGATTTAGTGTTCTCCTTATTTCTTCTTCTAGCTTTTCTTTATTCATTTCCCTTCTCTTTTTATTAACTAATTCTACTAGCTCAATCACATTCATATTATTCACCTAACTCATTCTTGATTTGCTGAATTAGCTTCAGAGTTTCCTTTCTTTTTTCCTCTAACTGGACTTGCAACTTCACGATCTCTGGACTTACTTTTTCAATTTCATTAATTTCACTCTCAAGTTTTGCAAAATAATTATTTATTCCAGATAATGGAAAGAGCGGTAAAAATATTTCCTTCAATTTCTGTGTAAAAGGTAATGTAGCACCATCCATCATAATTTTCACAGCCTCCCATACTAACAAATTTAGATTATTAGAATCGTTACCACTAATTTTCTTTATTGCATCTATAAAATTCATTAACTCTTCTGGGTTCTCATCATTTACTATGCTTATTATTTGCTCTCTTATTTTTGTAACTATATCGGGTAAACTGAGTAGTAATTTCTCTTCTTCAATTTCTTTTACGTTTACCAGACTCTTAGCTCTCTTTAATAGTTCCAGTTTTTTATTTATATCGACCTTTATTTTTACGATATTTTCTTCTGCATATGATATTTCCTCAAGGAATCTATTCAGTTGTTTATATAGAGTTTGAATCACTATTAAAAATCTTAAGAAATTTCTGTCATCACTTTTCTTTGCCAAGTTTATATACATCTTAATTGTATTTATCATTTCGTTAATATCCCTAATTCCAGCCTCTCTCTTCTTAGCTGTAATAAAGTAGGAGTTCGATACGCTTATCTTATCTAGCTTCTCCTCTATATCGGCAAGAGAAACCAAATTTCTAATTTTAACATAATTAGCTATTTCTCCAGTAGCTATAGATGAATAAATTAAAAATTCCAATACACTATTCCTCTTTACACCGTATATTTTCTGTAATATATTCAACAACTCACTCTTTTCTTCATTTTGAATATATTTTACTATTTCTCCTTCTAATTTATCTTTCAAAATTTGTCTTAGTAAGCCTACAGTGACCTTAGTAAATTCTTTTACTCTTTTACCAGCTAAGTTAGAAAAATCTATTATTTCCTCATTTACGTTTATTATGTCATTTTCAGCGAAATAATGTACAACATCACTGACAAAAGTTTCAGCTGTTTCTATATCCTCTAAATGGAACTGCTTGGCACCAAATATCCTAAACTTTTTGTTTACAATATCATCAACCTTTACAAATACTTCAGAAGCTTTTGCAGGATAAACTTCTGGAGCATAAATAATCCAATTAAATGATTGTACAGGTCTTTTATTTCCTTTCGTTAGCGGTAAACTAGGTAATGTTAATTCTTTATCTATAGAAGAAATAAATCTGTTAACTAAATCTATTAAGTCACCCAACTTTAGGTTTACAATTTCTTTTCTTAGCCTTACTCCTTTCTCATTTAATAGCTCGTAAAAGTTAATATACAATAACTGTCTTTTAACTGGCGTACTTAAGGGTAAATGAAGTACTTTGATTGAAAGTTCGTCATAATAACCATCCAGCGAGTTCTCGTCAGAGAGTATAATTATTCCATGTATAAGTAAATCTGGCAAAGCCCTTTCTGGCTTATTAGTTACTAACACGTTAAATTTCTTGAAAGAGAGCAGAGTTGTATGAGGATTAATCTTCTTTTCTTCGAATTCAAGTCCCATACCGTGCCTTAAGAACGAAATAAACGATTCAACTTCTTTCTCTTCATCTAGTAGTTTCTCATTCACAAACTTTATTGCCTTTTCCTTCAGTTCCCTACTTTCAAATTCAACAATCAATCCTCCTACATTAGTGTTTACTAGAGTTTCGAATAAACTCCACGATAATGCATAAGCTCTCTTCTTACTTCGTACTTTCAATTTTCTTACTATTTCCTCCAAATTGCCTCTATTCACATTCTCATAAATTACCTTATCTATACTATCTGAGAGGAAGACATAAAGGTTCTTGTCTAATGAGTCCTTCTCATTTATATAAACTAGTAGAAAATCTTCAATAATATCTCCATCTTTTACAACTTCAGCCCACGAATAATAGTCAACTAAATAGCCTTCCACTACGTAATCTTTTAACACCTCAATGGGTTTACCCGTAAATATTCTACTCATAAGAATTTTATGAAACTCCTCTACTTCATTTTTATCCAGATTTTTCTCAAATTTAATAACTTCATTAATCCTAATCGTTTCTCCTTCTTCATTTAAATTCTGATTATCAACAAGAAGCTTAAACATCATATCTACTGGGCTTTTACTTTCCCCAGCCTTACATACCACGTCGTTAAAGAATCTTGCAAATTTTCTTCTTTCCTGCCCTATTGTCCAATAGGGTAAATCCATGTATTCAAGCAAATCCTTATTAAGCTTATTAAATTCTAACAAACAATCCATAACAGCTAAAAATTCCAGCTTAGATGGTGGCATTAAATGTATTCTTTTCACTCTTTGTTCTATAGCCTCATAGGTTTCGGGAAATAAATCCCTTAAAACTTCACCAAATATCTTCGAATAGGCACTTGGGGTCATTGATAAATAAACTACAATGTTTTTGTTAGAATTAGCTAGCTCTTTTATCTTTATCCAAAAGTCCTTAATCTTATCTCTATATTCTGATAAAAGTTCTATGCTAGTTTCTACTTCGTCAATCAAAACTACTTCGTTTTGACTAAAATCGATGTTCCCCTTTAGGATATCGACGAAATTCAACTTTTCTATATGCTTAACTTCTTCTAAAATGCTAAGTAATGTTGTTTTACCTTGTCCCCAGTCAGCTACCAATGCAATAATCTCTGGTGACTCTCTAACACTTCTAAGCCTTTGGATTTCTTCGCCAATTTGTTTAAAGAATTTAAGTTTATTTACTATCTCAGTCTTATTCATAACGCATTCATAAAGCTTATAAATACTTTCTGATGAAGCCGATGTTTCACTTAATCTAAACTCACACATCTTAACTCACCAAGATATTTTCAATACTCATGACGTAACCTGTGTAAGAACCTATTCTGTCATCCCATGGTATCTTAACTAAAGCTGGCGATTTTAACGCTGACATCAAACCGGAAACTATAACATATCCAGTTTCAAGAGAGGGTAAGCTCTTAGCTAGATGTTCTGGAAGCCCACCAGTGGCCGACATTACGTATTTTACGTCTTCATGATAAATCCTGTGAAAGAAGAAAGTGTTTAGCATTGAAAGTACATACTTATCAACGAACGCCGGCCTCTGTGAAACTAAAAAGAGAGAGGCACCAAATTTCCTTCCTTGTGTAGCTAATGTAACTAAAACCTCTTTCGTAATCCTAGCATTTACTGGATAATCATTTGAAGGTATATAATTCTGTGCTTCCTCAATCACTACTCCTATAAGTTTTTGTTTTCCAGAATATTTAGCCTTGGTAAGATAATCTAAGACTAAACGAGAAACATAACTTACAATTAGCTGTTTAGTTGATATATCAACACCTGGTGCACCATCAGATGAAAAGTCAATTATAGCTAATCCTTTAGTATTCCAAATAACATCAAGGGTTTGCTCATTAAATGAAGAAGATGAAGATACGAAATTGTATTTTCTCACTTTGTTAAGGAAAATTTCTAAAGAACTAACTACAGCTCTAATGCTACTCGGACTGAAACCTGTATTTTTAAGCTCTTGTAACTCTATTTTTAAACTTTCAATGCCCTCTCTAGTACTTAATAACCAATTATATTCCTGCGGATCATGTTGAGACAAGACTTGCTCCAGTATGTTAGCTTGCAATGAATTTGGGGCAATATCACCATATTTTAGAGAAATTATAAAGTCAGCTAAATCCTTAGCTGTGAATAGAGAGAGGTCAATTGATAATTTTATCTCATAATCACTCAATGGATCTCTCATTACATATTTCTTTATCCATCCTCTTCCCTTACTGACTAGATCTATGTTAAAAGATGTAAAATCCGAGTAATCACCATTAGCATCAAATATAATTAAAGGAATTGATGTAATTTTACCGTCAATTTCAATATTTGAAAGAAGAGTGATTAAGTATCTCATATTATAACTCTTCCCACTTCCAGTTTCTCCAAATATTCCGACATGCATAGTTATCGCATTAAGGTCAAGAAGTAAAGGAATTTTAGAACCAGCTAATCTTCCATACTTAATGTAACCTTGAGATGAAGAAAGTTGATAAAAAGAAAGTAAGTCCTTCTCATCTGCAATCTCTGGGAGAAACTTCACTATAGACCCAGGTTTTGGTATCGTGGAGTGATTATACCTCTTAACTATTGATAATTCCGCCCTGATTACTGTATTCATATTTAATAGTTCAACATCAATTTTATCGTTTAACAATGTCCTCGAGAAAGGTGTTTTTTCATCGAAGAACTCATTTATGTAGAAATAATCATCTAACCTAGCTACAGTCTTTTTACCTTCATCCTCAATAAGGAAAAGTTGCCCGCCTATTATATCAATGTTAGGTTTAAGGAGAGCATAAACGCTATTATTTTCACCTCTTTGTAGCACTATACCGACACTTTCCATTTGTTTTACACTTAACACTCCATCCTTAAGACAACTTTTGTCGAATATTCGGTATTTCCTCGTGTATTTCTCATATGAGTATTTTTCATATAAGACCCGTGAATAGTCCTCGTTTGAAGGGAGATTCAGGTATCCTTTGCTAATTGTAATATTCTCATGATGAAGAAATAATTGATTATATATTATAAAGGGCGATGAGATCTGACTAATATGTTTTATATAAAGAAGTCAGTAATATCATATACTAAAGAAGATTCACGGTTACTGAGAAAAAATATAAAGTGAGTAATCAAAAGTATATAAAGTGATAAAATGGAATTCTCCTAAACGCATCATCAAGATTAATAGCTATTAAGAAAAGAACTAAACTTTATTTAACGTTTTTCGAAAAATATGAAGATGATAACAAACTTATTTCAGTAAGAAAAAACAGCAAACCTAATAGGAGGACCTTATTCAAATTCTCTCTTTCAAATTCGGGTTTTGATACAGATAAAATTATTGAAAAAGAAATATATAATTCTATAACATACCATGTGAGTTTCATTATAGGGCTTGATATAGAGAAATCCAAGAATGTATCACGCAATGTATATTTAAACGGTAATATGGAACGTTGTAGAGAGGATCTAATGAGTAATAATCTAACGGAATTATGTTTTCATATAACGCCTCAGAAAACTTGAGATGATAAAATATGGAAAGACTCAAAGATATTATTAAGACTCTTAAAGTTTTAAATAGTAACAAGACGCTAAAGACTCTTTTTATTACTCAATTAATACCAGTTAACTTTGTACTTTACTATTTATTAGTAGGTTACATTTATTTTTTAACTAGGAACTTAATAGACCTCGGTATAATTGCTGTTACCTCAATAAGTGGTGTTCCTTCTTTTCTATTGCCTTTTTCATCTGCAATAAATAACTCTATAAAAAGTCTTAAAAAGTACGATCTCAGCATAATTTTAGTACAGCTTATCACTTTAGCCTAGATTACCTTCTTAGTCTCAACCTATGTTAACTCTGCTGTATTTCTAGGAATACTTCAAGGGCTTTTTATATCATTATTCATATTTAGGGAACCTGTTAACTTATATCTGATTAAAAGTGTTAACCTAGATTTTGATGTGCTAAGAAAACTAGAAGGTATTCTGGCTTCTCTCCGTCAGATAAATCAAGCTATAATAGTTATTTTAGTAATTCTATTAGAAGAAAGATATGGGCTGATAGTTTTTGACAAAACGCGGGGCAAGCCTCGCCTTTTAAAGCGGGGTAAAGTTTTTAATCTTAGCTTAAAACTATTAATAAAGTGCGGGGAAGCCCACAAAGGTGGGCATACTGAAGATATGTGTCCCCGCACAGAACTACATATCCCCGAGTCCCCAAGAGCCAAGAGCAGAGGGCAACTCTTGGTGAGGGATAGGGGTAATGGGCTGAAGACCCAGCCTGTGGTCTACCGCTGGACGAACGGAGCGGGGTGGGTGCTTTACGCACCCACTAGCTATGAAGTTGTGAGGATGAAGGTGGTAAACCACAAACCTATGAACCGCCCTAAGGGAACCCTCGCCCTTTAGGGCGGGGAAGAGGTCAGGTAGGATTTGGGATACTGCTAATATTCATACTTCTTACCCTTCTCCTTAAGTTAAGGTTAGATTATCCCGCAGCTGAAAAGACTCCTCTTACGATATCATTTATTGCACAGTTCAAATCTTTAAAAAAGACAAGTAACACCGTGAAACTTATCTTTATAAGTGACTATCTACTTTATCCTATCATTGCAGCACTTTACCCAGTAATTTTCTATTTACTAGGAGTTACGGACATGTTCAATGTCAGCTACTCCCTATATCTACTCTTTCTCTCTATAACAATGATTTTTGCAACTTACGTTTCTAATATTATCAAAGTAAGAACTCTTGGTAACTATGTCTTAGTTTACAGGATAACAATAGCCCTAGTGATCGTGCTCCTGTCATATATAGTCTATCTATTTCCAGTGTTTATGATAGGGGTATTTACAATGTTGGTGTTAGAAAACTCTTCATTTATATATCTAAACTCGTTCTTAATAACTGTTATTGAAAAAGAGAAGATAAGGATTATAATACCGATCATGGAATTCATATTTTCAATAGTATATTCAGTAGCTGTAATTGTAGTTTCAGATATAGGGACAGTAATAGGAGAACTAAGCATTTTAAGATATATAGGGATTATTTATGTAATTGCTTATGCAATTTTATTTGTTAGGACTAGGAATATCAGAATGATGACGTAGTATCTTACTATACATAAAAAGACGTTAAGGGATATTATTTATTTTTCCAAATTTTTAATAGATGTGATAAATGAGCAGAGAAGAAAATCTTCTCACAAAGAGAATCTTCCACGTTGATACGAAGATAAAATATTTATACCGAATATCTTATACACAATATGGGTGTTAATTTGGCTGAAACAGCACACAAGGTTCTCGCAGAATCTTTGGGTTCTACCGTATTAGTGAAATTAAAAGGAGATAAAATTGTTAGAGGTACTCTTAAGAGTTATGATATGCATATGAACTTAGTATTAGAGAATTCTGAGGAAGTAATGAGTGATGGTAGCACTAGGAAAGTAGGTACAATAATCATAAGAGGAGATAATGTAATATTAGTGTCACCAATGAGTCCTTAGTCTAACAACTATATGTTATGTAGAGAATTTTCCTTTATCAAGTTATTCTAATTAAGAGAATACTTACGTTTTCTGCATTTTGTTATTCTACTTCTAATTTAAGATTTTATATATAAGGTTATTTTGAAATAGCAAAGATCCTATACCTTAATTCATCTACATTTAGTATACATTACCTTTATTAGGTTTCCTTTTTTGCCATTTATTAGTTTATATTCACTATCACTATTTAATTTAGTGTTTATACAATATTAACCTTTGTGTGTTTTTTTAAAAACATTTTTCGTGGATGTAAATAAAAATATATATATCTCCTTATTTTATAAATATTTGTGAATTCTACATATTATGTGGCAATGTTAGTGGTAGCTATAATAGTAACGCTATTATACTCTCTATTCCCTATATACAATAAGATAAATCCAACTTTAGGTGGTTTACCAATATTTTACTGGTATCAGATACTTCTACTGGCTGTAACTACAATACTAAGTGCTGTAGTAGTTCATTTTGTAAAGGAGGAGGGTGAAAGATGAACGTAGATATCTCGACCTTAACAATATTTATAGTATTATTTGCTATATTTGCCTTTTTAGGATTTTATGGGGCTAGATGGAGAAGAGGGGACTTAAGCAGACTTGATGAATGGGGACTTGGAGGAAGGAGATTAGGAATATTACTAGTCTGGTTCTTAATGGGAGCTGACCTATATACAGCATATACTTTCATAGCAGTACCAGAATTAGCTTTTAAGAGTGGTGCATTAGCATATTTTGCTGTATTTTATGTAGGTTTAACTTTTCCAATTGCTCTTTTAACCATGCCTAGATTGTGGACTGTATCAAGAAACAGAGGCTATGTTACAGCAGCTGATTTCATTAAAGATAGGTTTGGCAGTAGAGCTTTAGCAATAGCTGTAGCCTTAGTAGGTGCAGTTGCTGAAATACCTTATATTGCTTTACAAATATTTGGTATGCAGGCTGTATTAATAGTAATGCTTATTGGTTTAGGTCTTCCACCAACAAGGTTAACTCTTGATTTATCGCTTTTAATAGCATTTATTGTCCTAGCCGCTTTTACAATTACTAGCGGATTAAGAGGTGCCGCATTAACTGGTGTATTTAAAGATATATTAGTATGGATAACAGTTTTAGCAACAATAATTGCAGTTCCACTTAGTATTGGAGGTTTTTCAACGGCATTTCATGCAGTTAAACCTATACCCTATTCTTACTTACCACCATCAGCCCTTTCAGCATTTTGGACACTTGCAGTAGGAAGTGCACTAGCGTTATATCTCTATCCTCATGCAATTAATGGTTCATTAAGTGCAGAAGATAAAAAGAAGCTAAAATACGGTACAGCATTATTACCTATTTATGGTGTTGGTCTAGCACTGCTGGCATTATTTGGTATACTAGTCTTCGCTATCAAGCCAGCCTACACATTATCAGCTAAGTATGGAGGAATAACAGCTGTACCGGCTTTGTTAGCTTATTCTATGCCTTCATGGTTTAATGGTATAGCATTCTTAGGTATATTTATTGGAGGATTAGTACCAGCAGCCATAATGGCTATCGGTTCTGCAAATCTTTTGGTTAGAAATGTAGTTAAAGAATTTTACAACTTAACTCCTAAAGGAGAAGCTACTTTAGCTAAGTGGATTTCAACTGCTTTTAAGTTCCTTGCCTTAGCTTTCATCTTTGTTGTACCACTAAGTTATGCTATTGGGTTACAATTACTCGGAGGTATTATAATTTTACAAACGTTACCACCAGTCTTCTTAGGATTATTTACAAATAAGCTCGAAGGAAGATCATTATTAGCGGGTCTAATAGGCGGTGTGGCTAGTGGTGTAGTGCTGACTGCGTATGTTAATCATTTTGGTGCAATTGCAACTACAAGCTATCCAACACCCTTAGGAGGAATATATATTGCATTAATAGCTCTAGCAATTAACTTAGTAATTTCACTCGTGGGTACAGCAATTGCTATGGCTATGGGATGGAAACCAAAAGAAGTTATAAAAACAGAGGAATTAGTTAAAACAATTGAAGAGAAATAATACTACAAGTTATTTTTTATTATTTTTTATCTCCAGATAAAAGGTGTTTTGTTCCCCATTTTTCCATTTCAGTAAATAATGTTTTTAGCTCTTTCCCTTTCTCTGTAAGTTCATATTTTACGCGAAAAGGTCTATCGCTTATAATTACTCTTTTCACTATTCCAGCTTCCTCAAGATCTTTTAGTGTGTTTGATAACGTTTTTGAACTTAACTTAGTAACTCTTTGAAGTTCATTAAAACCTTTACTACCATCAAAAAGATATCTTAATACTAAGAGTTTAGCTTCGCTACCTATTACTTTTATAGTCTCAACAATAGGACATATGTTTTGCTTTTCCATGATTTTTTATCTTCAGAGAAGCTATTTATAGTTTACTTTGGAAACCTACTTTCAAGTTTAAAACTTTGTGAAAAATTTTTTAATGTGATATCAGAATTGATATCATATGTGGAGACACTTTCATCATCATAGGAGAAGAGGATTAGCTTATCTTATTCTCACAGTATTATCCTCAAAAGGGGAAATGACTGGAGCAGACATAATGAGAGAAATAGAGAAAATTACTCAAGGATTTTGGAAACCTTCACCTGGAGCCATATACCCAGCGTTAAATAAACTTCAGGATGAAGGATACGTGAGAGTTGTAAAAGAGGAAGAAGGGAAAAAATACTATGAGATAACCGAAAAAGGGAAAAGATTAATTAGTCCAGAGCACCAATACGAAGTAGTAATTGACGAATTAGATGCAAATTTGAGATATTTAATAGAAAATAAATCCTCACTAAGCCAAGAACAGAAAGAGAAGGTTAAGGAAATATTAAAGAGGGGGATCCAAGAATTTGATAAAAGTAATTAATGTCTCTAAGATATTTAAAAGCGGTAAGAAAGAAATCAGGGCATTAAATGATGTCTCATTTGAACTTGAAAAGGGGAAAATCGGAGCTCTAGTTGGACATAATGGTGCTGGAAAAACTACGCTTATTAAGATTCTCTCTACACTTATAATTCCAGATTCCGGAGACGCTTTCGTTAACGGTTATAGCGTTACAAAACAGGAAAAAGAAGTCAGAAAAAACATAGGTACAATGATGGTAAGTGAGAGAGCTTTCTACTTTCGTCTTTCTGGTTTAGATAATTTAGTCTTTTTCGGGATTATTCAAGGGCTTTCAAGAAGTGAAGCTAAAAGAAGAGCTGAGGAACTCCTTGAATTAGTTGGACTATCTGAATGGAAGAACGTCCAGTATATGAAATATAGTACTGGAATGCAAAGAAAGCTAGCTTTAGCTAGGGCTTTAATTTTAGATCCACCAGTAATTTTACTTGATGAACCTACTTTAGGAATGGATGTAGTAAGTTCAAGGGATTTCAGAAGTTTAATTAAAATTATCAGCAGAGAGAAGACTATACTTTTAACGTCTCATAATATGAAGGAAGTTGAGGATTTAGCTGACAAAATAATAGTTCTTAAGAGAGGCAATGTTATAGCTCAAGGTAACAAAGAAGAAATTTTATCTAGATTAGGAAAAGTTAAAATTATTGCAACTAGAAATGTCCCAAAAGGTTTAGATAAGTATGTTATTGGATACAATAATGGTACTTTTATATTGAGAGTACCGCAAGAAGAGAATGTTGAAGGAGAAGTATTGAGAGAAGAAAAACCCACTTTAGAGGATGTTTTTGTATATTTAATGGGTGAGGAAATAGATAGCACGAGAAACAGAAACAGAAGGGGAGGTTGGTGGAGAAGATGGGGGGAATAATAGATAAACTTTACGCTTATATCTACTTAAGAGGGTTTAAAATATGGAGTAGTTATAGGACTCAAATGGTTTTAAACGTCTTATCGTGGGTTTTGCCAGTATTTACTTACTATTTTGTTGGTACTTCTCTTGGAAATAGTTTAGTTGAGAAAATAGGAGTCAGTGATTACACTGCGTTTTTCGTTATTGGCTTAGCTTTTCAAGGTTATGTATCCTCAATCATCACAACTATAAGTCAGAGGCTAAGAAATGAACAGCTTTATGGTACAATTGAGTATTACGTTTTATCCTCTGGTGGTGTAGTATCTTTTCTGTTTTATTCTGCAATTTGGGGTTTCGTTATAAATACTGTAAATGCTGCAGTTATACTATTAATCGGTTTTGCTTTAGGTGTAAAATATCAAGTTAACATATTATCTACTCTTATCATAATATTCCTCCTGCTACTTTCAACAATTGGTCTTTCCATGATCTCCGCTGGTTTCACGATGATCGTAAAGCAAGGGAATCCAATATCATTCTTCTTTTCCACGTTCACAACACTAATGAGCGGTACAGTATTTCCAATAACTGTCTTACCTTTACCAGTAAAATTAATTAGCCTTGCATTACCGTTAACTTGGGCTTTAAATGGATTAAGATTGTCAATGCTTTCTGGGGAAGGCATACCTCAATTGCTTAATATTATATTAATACTTGTTACGTTTAATGCAATATTATTACCTTTAGGGATAGGATTTTATAAATACGCGTTTAAGAGTGCTAGGAAAAAAGGTACCTTAAGCGAATATTAAGTTGTGGTTTGTACTATTTCATCTAATTTCTTCATCAAATTTGACTCTACGTGTTCTGTCCATAGCATTTCTGGTACATCCACAAATAAGAAGAGTTCTGAGAGAAGAAGGGCTTCTACTGCCGTTACTGCTAGGTTCTGTATCCACTTACCAATTCCAGCTGTAACTTTAACACCATTAGGAAGCTGTTCGAAAGTGAATGTTAATGCTCTATCTGCAGCTATAATATCTCTCAGAATTCCTCCTTTTTGCGCTTGCACAATTGCTTTGTTTCCCTCAACCTTATACTGAGTTTTCCATCCATCGTTATTTAGATATTGAATAAAATTTTGTATAACAGCTTGTAGATTTGAAATAGGAGGATATATTTTCTCTTTTTTGAAAACTCCCATAAACTATCTTTACTTAAGTTATATAAAAATCTATTCCAAACAGATTTCTACATCTAGCTTTAATCCTTATGTAATAGTTTAAGGATGCTCGTTCAACATAAGAGATTGTAATATCTACTTATTATAAATAATCTCCTTCATTAAATTCTCTTAATCTTTCAGTATGTCATACATGGATATAATATATTTTTCTTAATAGAAATATATAATCATTTTTTCTCCTTATTCTCATTTGAGAGAAAATTGTGAGCAATCTAGTTATGCATTTTACGTAAAATTCTATGGAAAGTTTAAAAATTACATCAAAGATCGTGTCAATTGCCTAGTAGCTACAATTATATTTACACAAACTATCTCAGAGAGTTTAATGTAAAAATATTATTTACAATTATTTATAGTAATTACTGGATATCACGATTTTCATATAAATGCAGTTCATTTTCTGTTTGACGTTCATTAAATTATTTCTCCTTTTCCTCTATGGTTGTAAATAATGATACAATAAACTAATTTTTAACTCTTAACATTACTACTCTATGATAATTGGTTATTTTGACGGTCTATGTGAGCCTAAGAATCCCGGAGGAATAGCAACTTTCGGGTTTGTAATCTATTTAGATAATAGAAAAATTGAGGGTTATGGACTAGCTGAGAAACCCTTTAGCATTAACTCAACGAATAACGTAGCCGAATATTCTGGGTTAATATGTCTAATGGAAACAATGTTAAGACTAGGAATTTCATCTCCAATAATTAAAGGAGATTCACAACTAGTAATCAAACAGATGAATGGTGAGTACAAAGTTAAAGCTAAAAGAATAATCCCACTTTATGAAAAAGCAATTGAACTAAAGAAAAAGTTAAATGCCACTCTTATTTGGGTACCTAGAGAAGAAAATAAAGAAGCTGACAGATTAAGTAGAGTAGCTTATGAATTAGTAAGAAGAGGAAAGTTAAGAGATATAGGATGTATAATATTAACTTAGTTCAATATTTATAGACAGAACAAAAACTTACAATTTTCTAATAAAGATTAGATTATATAGGTATCATTATCATAAATTTTTATATGTCTGTGTGTATTTAATAGTTAAAATCTCACTCTAATAAGATAAATAGAAATATCGAAAGAAACGCAAATCATGGATTCTTAAAACATCAGATTAATTTATGGGAATAATAATAGTAATTTATGGGCAAAACAACATCTGAACTTCTAATTGACACAATTTCTTCCCAAGTAACAGACGTATTCGGAATTCCAGGTACTCATGGTTTATCATTATATGAAGAACTCAGAAAGAGAGTAAGTAGAGGAGAGATAACATATTACATGCCTAGACTAGAATATGGAGGAGCCATAATGGCAGATTATTACGCTAGATTAAAGGGAAATGTTGGAGTTTTCTTGTCAGTTAATGGCCCAGGCTTTACTAATTCTTTGACTGGTCTAGTTGAGGCCTATTCTGAAGGTTCTCCTCTTATACTAATATCTCTAAATAAGGAATTTAAATATAGGCATAGGAAGCAGCTTCACGATTCTGGGTATTATGATTTACAATTAGAAATGGCTAGACAAGCAACTAAGGCTGCTTTTAGAATTTACTCCCCAGAAGACATTCCAATTGTAATGCAAAGGGCTTTTAGAATAGCTCTAGAGGACAAGATGGGACCAGTTTACATAGAAGTTCCCGTCGATCTACTGGAGGAGAAAAGTAATATTGAAGAGTATAAGACTAACAAGAAAATTAATAGGACATTAGTTTACCCTACAAAAGAGGAAATAAAGGAAGCAGTAAATTTCCTAAGTGAGTGTTCAAAACCAATTCTATTGTTAGGTTATGGTGCATCTAGGTCGAACATCGTAAACTACATTGAGAGATTAGGAATTCCAGTATTGACTACTATCAGAGGAAAAGGGAGTATACCAGAGAATCATCCTTTATATGCCGGAACAATATTTAACCTCACTGAAATCCCAGGCGATTGTCTCATAGCAATAGGGACGTCATTTAACGATCTTGAAACTAATAAATGGAGTATTAAAATGCCGAGGAGGATACTCCACGTAGACCCGGACGTCAATGTATTTAATACTTCCTTTAGTGCGGAAGTTACTGTAAAAGCTAGTGCTGAAGCGTTTCTAGAAGAAATCGTTGAAAGAGTTAATTTACCAAAGTGGAGTTATAAAGTAGATACCAAAAAGCACATAGAAAGTAATGGTGAAATAACTCACGATTATTTAGCCAAAGTTCTAGATGAGACATTAAGTGAAGATAGAGTTATAATTGCTGACGCAGGGACTAATCAGGTTATGGCAATGGATATAAAAGTGTATAGGCCTAATTCTTACTTTAATTCCCTTATCTTCAACGCAATGGGATCAGCAATTCCTGCTGGAATAGGAGCTAAAATTGCATCTCCAGAAAGGCAAATAGTAAGTATTATAGGAGATCTAGGATTTCAAGGATGTTTAAACGAGTTGATTACTGCAGTGCAATATAAGGTCAACTTCCTAACGGTATTAGTAGAGGATGGTGTACAGCACTTTCTGAGGTTAAATCAGAAAATGAGATATGGGAATACTTTTGCAACTGATGTATTTCAAATTGATTACACTAAGGTTATGGAGGGAATAGGGGTCAACGTAATTGAGGTAAAGGATAAGGAAGATCTTAAGAAAAATGTAGAAGAAGCTGTTGGATTATCTATTAAGAGTCCAACAGTTCTGAGAGTCCACGTTAGCCCTAATAGTATACCTTCTAGATTATTAATGAGAAGATAACTATTAATGTAAAATATTATACTATAGTTAAGACACTATTATTTTCTCTTAATCTTGATGAATTTATGAGCACATAGATCTTGTAAAGGCTTATGATTCTAAGCCTTAAATTGTTTTTATGAGACTACAGCGATGGCTGAATGCTAACGATAAAGTTGATTTAAACGAATTTGCTTTTATACTTCATTTAAATGACTAAATCTTGGAACGATTTTATGGATTTATTATCAGTGCATATTATATTAAGTTACATTATATTGTCGTTATCAAGATATAAATTTATTAATTAGTGAAGATCTCTGTATAGAGTAGATACCAAGATAAGTTTTTGTATATCTTAATTTAAATATGGAAATAAATATTATAATAATGACACTATGAAGTTACATCCATAATTAGCATGAGAGATTTAAGCCTCCAGTTCTTTATATTCTTTAATTAACTTCTTAAACTCTTCAGCCTCTTTACCACAATAAACGTGAAACTCAAATTTAGGGTTCTTTATACTCTTCATTAATTCTGAGAGTACGTCCAACCAATAGACGTTACAAGGGATCTCAACAAGGATATCAACATCACTTGAAGCTATCGCAGTTCCCTTCAACCGAGAGCCGAAAAGATAAGCCTTCCCACCGTATTTTTTAGCTATTTCCACAATTATCTTGAAGTATTTCTCCTTATTCTGTTGAAAATCCCTCTCTTCTTCTTCTAACTTTCTATAATATTCAAACATTTTAACACTTCCTCCACAAACTTTTTAGATGCCTTATATTCTTTTTCCGTGTAATTCCTTAATAAGTATCTGGAGCCTACATAAGCGTCAGTTAATAAACTTACTATGTACCATTTCCTCTGGATAACTTTCTTTAAACATTCATTATCTGCGAGTTCTATCAAGTCCCTCAGACTATGAGTTCTCGGGAAATCTCCTTTATTTTTTAAGAGATAAGCCTTAAGTCCAAGTTGTAGTGCTTGTTCTAAATGAAACAGAGCAATATCATAACGTTTATTTTTACTATCATTCATACTCTCCTTGTAAAAGTACTTAGACCTCTCCTTCAATATCTCATATAAATCTACACTCACACTTAATTAACATCATAGTTATTCAAATTGTTAACTTTTTGTTATTCATATTAACAGTTATCGGAGCTAACGCAATGAGTTTATATGAAAGTATAGAAGTCAAGTCGTACTACATAAAAGGAAGTCAACGGCCTCTACCCCGTCAGATCTGTATTACACAGATCTGACTAACATGTTTTATATAAGGAAGTCAGAAATAATTAACTTGATCTCATCTCATGGAATATTTTAATTAAAATAAATAATTCTATATTGTAACGGATTTTTTCTTTTCATTTTAACGTTATTCCTGCACACAATTATATACATTTTTTATGTTATACTAAAGTACGTAAGAAATCGTCAACAGTACGACGTATGAACTTTTAGTTAATGCAATTAAAAGGGCTTATTAAACTCTGTTTACATTTGTGTGTATTTACATATTTTTTAATATATGGTGTTTTTTAGTTACTCTAATCAAATATATTAATTGGGAATAAAAATGAGTGAAAGGTTAAAGTTTCCAGATGGTAGGGAAGTAGATATTCATGAAGTGCTATCATTCCTTTATGGATTAGGAGGAAGTGAGATCCAAGTACTTCATCTATTATTAACAGAGGGTAAAATGAGAAGTGATGAAATAGCCGAAAAACTAAAAGTATCTAAGGCTTCAATAAATAAAGCAATAAACACTTTACTAGATAAAGGACTAGTTGAAAGAGAGAAAATTACTGAAGAAAAGAGAAGAGGAAGACCAACATTCATATACTATGTCAGAAAGGACTATATGTATAAAAAGATAGAAAATGATACAATGAATCTTATATTTAATGTAAAAGAAAATATAAAGAAATTATTGTCTGAAAGGGCATGATTGCCAATAAGTTACACAATTTTTAGCTTGTGATAAAGTTAAAACCCTATTTATTGCTTTACAATAAGTTATATACCCTTGGCTAACCTTTTTTGCGTCAAAGTATTCGCAATCTGAATGTAATGGTTCATTTAATAGATTAACGGCTGAAAAGAAGTTTATCTTTATTTCATTCTTTAAACCTAGTTCTACGTAAAATTTGCAAGATTTAAAATTCTCATAACATCTAATTTTAGCTGTTACAGAATCGTCTGGTGATGGTAATAGAGGTGATGTACAATAATTGTTCTTGTAATATGGGCAAACCATAGTTTATCCTTCACGCATAAGCTTATAAACTTTTAATTTTCATATTTCATGATATGAACACGAATAAATTAATTGCTGTAATTTTCGGAATAATTATTATAATCGGTATTGTAGTACTTCTCTCTCTAAGGACTCAGCAAACCATGGCTAGTGGAGGGCTAGGATATATTTTTAAAGTTAACAATATAAACTACGCTAGAAACAACACAGTTCAAATATACTTTATTAGTTGGTACGGATGTCCTAATGGTGCTACATCTTCATGGGTACTCTACCTAGTCTTAAGTAAATACGGCATTGTAAACGTTAAACCACATACATCAAAATTTGATCCTAAATTAGATTCAGCCATACCCGGCTTAATCTTCCTAAACTATACTCCAGAATCAAATGTCGATTTTCATTTTATTTACCTTTATAACGAGTATTTAAATGAGACTGTGACCGGAATACCAATATCTGGAGATCAAGCAATTTATCTTGGATTGCAAGAGTTGAAAAGTGAAGTTCCTAACTGGGTTTATAAGATAGTCTACTTTTATAACATTGAGGATAAACTAGTTAATTTAGGCAATGGTTCAATAGCTTTTGCATATAAACATCTAGTGACTACATGTATTATAACCGGGCCTAAAGGAACATATGCATTTATCCTATTTCCTAATCCCATAACACCAGAAAAACTTTTACAAGCACTAAACGTATCTTCATTATCAATGGAAGAGGCTAAAAATGTTGCAGATAAATTACTGGTGCAAATTAATTCTGGTAAAATACCAGATATAATTCTTGAAGCTATAAACAACTTAAACCAAATCATAGTTGAAGAGAGCGAATGATTTTTTATTAATTAATTTATCAACATTTACTAAACATAAATCTTAGGGATATTATCTCTAGACTTGTTAATCATTTTATATATTCTTTCTTTTTACCAGTTTATATAGAAGTTTTTCCTAATCCATTCAATCACAGTAATAGCTGAGTTTAAGCATTCTTCAGCTTTTCTTCTGTTATACTCAGTAAATTGCGAGTATCTTGACATCACATAGTGCGGTGTGAGTAGATCACAATATCTTATAATATCATCAGGAACATTAACTCCTAACTCTTTTCCAACCTTTTCAGCTAACTCTCCTAAATCATGAGTAAAGGGGAACATACCCTTATATTTAACAAGAAGGCCTTTTAGTGCAAACTCGACGCTCTGTTGGCTTGCAAAACAAGAAAACCAGAAGTATCCATCATCTAAATGCTTTTTTGCAAGTTCTAGGAACTCCTTACTCTTCTCAAACCAGAACTTCTCTACCATTGTCTTTAAATATGCGATAGAGAATATAAACTCAATGAGCTTTGATGAATTCATAAAGAGAGTAATAGAATACTATAATGGTAATGTCTCAATAGTACTCTTCGGTTCCAGAGCTAGAGGAGATTATTGGGAATCTAGTGACTATGATATTATGGTGTTTCTCGAAAGTGTTAAAGACCAGATTGATGAAGCAGTAAAGCTTTACTCTATGAAGCATGGATTTCCTGCAGATATCTTAGTATTAAGCGTCGATAAACTTAAGGATCCAATTATCATGAAGATGCTTGAACATAAGAAGGTTATATATGATGGTCTAAAACTTTTTACTGTATAAAAGCTCTTTTGCGCTTAGTTTTTATTACGACTTCTGATTAGTATAGATAAGAAATTATTTCTCTCTAAAGAATTGATTATAGCTAGAATCTCTCAAGGAACTCCAAAATTTGTTCTGCCGCAATAAGTACGCGTTTTATACTTTTTCATCAATGTTCACCCTTTCACTCTTTCCATTGTCTATCAGTGATGATAATATCTGTGGGATTCAATGCATAATGATCTGCGGCTACCCGATATATCAGTAAGGTATACATAGCCCTATCTAATCCATTTTTATATAGGAAGCTTGTAAACTCTGATAGAGAGAAGTAATCTCGTAAAGCCCCTTTACCTCTAATTCCTTTATGATAGTACTTGTGTGCCCAGTAGTTAAATAAGGAGAAATATATTGCACTTACAACTCTTCTTAAGAACACTTCATCAGCATTTATGAGAGATGAAAGAAAGGAGATCAATTTACGTGGATTTAACTTCTCAGCGCTTTGGGACAAACTATTGCCACCCTTTCCGCTACATCTTCAAGACTCTCATTTATTAGCTCACTTTTTACACTCCTAGCAATTATGTCCCATTCCTCCCAGCCGCACTCATCTATATCTATCTCAATGAAGGGAGGGTTCTCAAATATAGTTACATCAATTATTTTTAACCCTATAACATATTTTAGCCAAATGAGTAATGCAGTCAACTTCCTGACATCTATTAGGTCTTTTATCTCGTTTACTTTCAGATAATTTCCCAATATATTATTTACGATAGCATTATCAATAGATACGAGAATTTGAGAAATATTTGCCATAAAACTCGTTGAAGAGTAATGCACTTCACTACTAACAATATCAAGTGAAGAAGAGTATTCCTTATGTGTGTTAACTGTTAAATATTTCATGACTTTTCACTTCCCGAAGCCCAGCTTACCTTAGGAACCCATCTTACTACATATAGAGGGGTACCTTGTAAGGTTTTATATGATGAATTTTTAGAGACCATTAAAGGTTCTATTTAGACCTTCAAAGTATATTTACCTATCTTCTCGTCAACATAGGTTGCTTCCTCATATGCAGAGTCTTTCTCAGTAATTCTCACTAAATTCCACCCCTCATTAGGCATAATATCAGTAAGCATCAAAGGTTTATCACTCACTTCTTTTATAGCATTTTCTGAAGGATGGACTGAAATGCCTACAGTAAAATTAATACTGAATTCTGTGCCAAATGGTGAGGAACCTTGAGTGATCGCATCAACAATAGCTACACGTAAAATGATAGTACTACCGTCATCAACTTTCACATAACCTCTCTTACTCTCCTTAAACATGAGGTTACTTAAAAGTTCTGCCATATCATAATCTTATTGTTACAGATATTAAAATTAAAGCAAAAAAGATAAGAAGGCACTATAAGACTTTAACAAAATTAAATTTGCAATTATAGTGCTATGATTCTTTGTCTACTTTTTCTCTCTAAAAATTTAAAGAATACCTTTTCACTTCAAATAGCATTTATTAGGAAAATCGTTTCATTCTACAATTTTAATGAACACTTATGCAAATATTTATTCATAATGTAGTGTTTTAAGATAGAATATTGATGACTTAAAGCATAATATTTGGAAAACTATCTATTCTTGGAATTTTCCGTAAAATGTTATTCGAATTCAGTAGTGGTTTGAATACAAAAAGATTTTATTTTAGCTAATCCTTTTAACACGATCAAAGTAATACGCTTAAGTTAAAATATGTGCCCCTCTTAACTTAAAGTGAGAATGGCTAATCATTTACTAGATGTGTGTTCACATCTAACTGCAAACAGTAAGATTAAAAATATATACCCATTCATAACTTAAACTACAATATTATCTTTAAGTTCACATAAGACTTTAAGGATATTGTTTTGCCTTATAAGCTCTGATAGAGTATAAGATTCATGACTTGTTTTCATTCAATTCTATTCCATAAGTTTCAGCCCATTGCTGAACAATATCATAACCATATTTTCTCTTGAATTCCTCTCTACCCTCTTTGGTCATCATTAATGGAGTCCATTGCGTTTCTAAGTCTAAATCCACATTTATCTTTTTAGCTGGAACTCTCTCCTTAATTACCTGTTCTACAGTATAAGCTATATCTTCAGTTACCGGACAAGCTGGAGTTGTTGCACCCACTCTTATATATACTTCTCCGTCATCACTAATTTTAAGATCGTAAATCAAACCTAAATCAACTATACTTATCGGTATTTCTGGATCATAGACCTCTTTTAAACCTTCTATTATACTCTTTTTCCATTCCTCCTTATTCATGTGTAACCATTTATCCTGAATACTAATTATACATAACCCTAATAGATAAGGTTTTAGTCACTTCATGTTAGTATATGATTATTTTGAATGGGTAAGATATTACGTTTTCCTATATACGCAACGTTATCGTCAGCTTTTACACTTCATAATGCATAATCATCTTCTATATTTGTAGAAATATATTACTTAGTTAGATTTTACTAATGGAAAGTTAATATTATATGCATATGAGATAAATTATGTGAGAATATATACAATTGGACATTCAAATAGATCTGTTGATGAATTCTTAGAAATATTAAAAGTATTCAAAATACAAGTATTAGTAGACATAAGAAGATGGCCTAAAAGTATGAAATACCCGCATTTTAATTATGAAAGTTTAAGAGATGTTCTTCCAAGATACAGTATAGAATACGTATGGGAAGAAAGATTAGGAGGATATAGGAAATTCGGTAAGGATATAAAGGATGAAGGCTTAGGTAAATGTTTTAAGAGTGAAGGATTTAGAGCTTACTCTACTTATATACTTAGGAGTAAAGAAGCAAAAGAGGCTCTTGAGACAATAGATAAGATGGCTAGACGAAAGGCTATAGCTATAATGTGTGCTGAAATACTACCGTGGAACTGCCATAGGAAAATAGTTTCTGACTGGTTTATGGTGAAAGGTTATGAAGTAATTCACATAATTGGTCTAAATAACACTATAAAGCATAAATTAACCGCGTGTGCGGATATAAGTAATGGGGATTTGACATACAAATAATTGTATATATATCTGTCTTTTCAAAGCTGCAAGTAAGAAGTGATTACATATATTTTTCCCTTTTTAATCTAGGTTAATAATGCAATTCAAAACTACTCAATTCCGGTAGTCATTTACGAACCATAATATTATTTATTTGATTACCTTTACTCAAGATGATTTCCTTCATTTGTTCTTGAGTTAAATTAAAGAAGCAGGGATTTAGCATATTTGTCCGTAACTTAAAAAAGAGATAATGTCTTTAAATTTACACAAAAACATTGTAGTTTATAATTAAACTCTGTATGATAGCTTCGTCATAAGAAGTCTTTCTGCCTAAATTAAATATAATCTGTATTACTTACGAAGTGACTTATCTTGTTTCTCTTCGTCACTGTAATATATTATGTATTTATTCAGGGTATAAAATTCGGCTAAAATCCAAATTTCTGTTTGAATTAACAGAGATTTACATGCTGGAAACAAAATGATCTCGTTTGGTCGGATTTTTCTAATAAGAAAGTAAAGTTTTAGGTAAATGGAATATTATATCTTTTAAAGAATGATCGTGTCAACTCTAACATGAACCGTAATCCTTAAAGCCTAGTAATTAAATTTACTTACTATGAGAGTTAAAGTTACTAGGAACTTTCAGATTACTATACCAGCAGAAGTCAGGGAAAAACTTAACATAAGGGAAGGAGAGTATGTTGATGTTACTATTAACGAGAAAGAAGGGATAATAATTGTTAGACCTTATCGTAAGAAGTGGACTACCGTAACACTAGGTAAAAGGATAACTCAAGAGGAAATCGATAAGGCTATAGAGGAGGTTGTAGACGATTTCACGAAGAGTTTTACTTGATACAAATGTTTTAGTGTATTCTACTTTCGAGGACTCTGAAAGACATAAGGAGGCTATGAAGATTTTAACCGAAAACGAAGTAGTAATTCCGCAAATAGTAGTTTATGAATACATATGGGTTTTGGCGAGACTAACAAATAACGTGGATCTAGTCAAACAGAAGTTGGAGGAGTTAAAGGATTTTGAGATAGCTAAGGAAGATTTGGAAGATATGATAAAAGGGATTGAGATGCTGAAGAAAGATAATAAGCCAATAAGAATGCTAAACGATTATATAATCCTCGCAATAGCTAAAAGACTTAATATCGGACTTGCAACTTATGACATTGAGTTAGTAAAAGCTGGAGTTAGGAACAGTGTAAATATTTACTCACAACATTCTTCTTAGTATAAGAAGTTAGTACCCAAGTCTAATTCTAATGTAACTATTTAGGTGAAATCTACGATGTTTCTATAGATTATATCTTTTCTTGTCTCAAAAGATTAGTAAATGAATTAATATAATTGCTAGTAACAAAGAGAAGACTAATATAGTCCTTTTAAGTCCTTTCCTTCCTAACTCTTTTATCTGAGATGCAGCCTTAAGTTTTTCTCCAGGTTTCATAAACCTAATAGTGGGTTCTATAAGTGGTAGAACAAACAACGGGAAGATAATTATTGAAATGACGTTAATTAATAGCGATGTTAACCAAGATGCTCTAAGCTGTTTTATACTAACTTTTCTATAGGGAAGTTTGTATTCAACGTAAATAGCTTCGGTTAGCGTATAAGTTGTCCATACTAGATAAACTCCGATATCTACAATATTAATCCCTCCGAAAATTTGTACCAAAGGTAGATATAATAGCGAGATGCCTACAGTACCTATAAGCTGAGGTAGAATTTTTGATTTAGTATATGATAAGATAATAGAAAGTAAAAAAGCTAAGGCTGGAATTAGTATTAATAGCGTGAAGAAATATATATAGGGTATTGTGTTCACTGCAAGTATAGCGATATCCTTAGCTCCTATCTTTCTGGATAGAACTTTAGGAAGTATAAGGTCTATTGTAAAGGCGTGCAGTATCATTACTGGTAAAAATATTAAGCTAATTAATGAAGGGTGAGATACAACTGCAAGAACGTAAGTTAATATTATCAGGAAATATGCTGCATCATTTCTTCTCCTTCTGCTTTCCATAAGTGAGTTTTCTCGTAATAATTTTTATTATATTACCCTAAGAGATTAGGTTTCTGATTTATATATTGACTGCTATTTAAATACCTTATAGATAACTTATATTTGATTATACTCACAGACTAATTGGATAGCAATTAAGTAACGCACTACTATGAATTTGAATTTAACAATTAGCCTTTAAGGGTAGATCTATTCCCTCTATTAACCAAATAAAAATACTAAAAAAAGGCTTTTAAACGAAAATTATTCAGTTTATTGCTTTTCTTCCTACAGTCCTTAAACTTTAATCAGTTAGGGGCCTGTGTACGATGCCTATCAACTAATCCCTAAGAGCCTAAGGAGTTATCAATTCTGAGGGTAATATTGGTGTTTTGTTAAATTTCCTTTTTAGCAATTTTTCAAGAGCAATAAATGTTGCTGGCAAGGCCCCAGTAGTTCCAGCCTCACCAACACCTCTAGCACCACTAGGCAGATTAGCTGGTGTTTCTACAAATTCGAGAGTTAGTTTATAGTCACTCTCTAAAGAGGTAGGAACACCAGCTTCAGCAATACTAGCATAAATTGGATTGCCATTCTCATCATATGGTGCCCATTCAAGATAAACTTGAGATATTCCTTGTAAAATACCGCCAACTATTTGCCCCTCAACTTCATCCTTTATTATAGCTCTACCTACATCATCAATAGCGTAGTATTCAACTACTCTAGGCTTATATGTTTCGTCAATATCTACTACAGCAATATGAACTCCTGGCGTATAAATGTCAGAGGTTTTATAAAATGTTTCAACTTCCGTATACTCATCAGAGTTTATTGCTTCTTCTAAAGTTTTACCCTTCTTCTTCAAAACTTCAAGTAGTCCTTTACAAACCTCAATCACAGCACTACCGCCAGCTGCAGCAGATCTGCTACCAAAACTTCCAATTCCTTCTTTTACATTCTCAGTATCATTCAAAGTCACGTTAATCTTCTCTGGAGGTAATCCAAGTACCTCTGATGCTAATAAGGCAAAAGTAGATTGATGAGCCTGCCCATGAGGTCCAGTACCGACAAACAATTCAACTTTTCCTTTTCCAACTCTTATTTTTGCACCTTCACCTGGCGATGCTCTAACAACTTCTGTAAACGCAATTAAGGCTATACCTTTATCTTTATATTTTTCCTTTAATGATCTATAAATTTTTTCTCCTCTTTCTATCAATCCAGTATAATCAGCCTTATCAATTTTAATACCTAATGGTGTAATAAACTCCCCATCAAGGAAGTTTTTCTTCCTTACTTCTACAGAATCCATGCCTATTGCCTCTGCGAAATCTTCAACAAGCGTCTCTGTAATTAGTGCAGCTTCCGGTCTTCCAGCACCTCTATATGGACCAGTTGGTGGTTTATTTGTGTAAACTCCTAAAGCTCTTATTTTCATAAATCTCATCTTATATGGGCCATTTAGTAAGCCTGCTATGAATGCGGGTGTTGTTGTATTAATTGTATAAGCGTAAGCTCCCAGATCAACAATAACTTCACCTTCTAAACCTAATATTGTACCATCTCTCTTTCCATAAAGTTTAACTTTTGATTTTACTCCTCTACCTTGAGTTGGATTTGTTAAGTGCTCTCTCCTAGTTTCAATCCATTTAACTGGTTTTCTTAAGATCATAGAAGCAATTGCTGCTAAAACATATTCTGGATGTGCAGGGACTTTATTTCCGAAACCTCCTCCAACGTTTGGGGCTGATTTTACTATTATTTTTTCTGGAGGTAAACCTAAGGCTTCTTGTAGATCTGACCTTATTCTAAATGAGGACTGAAAACTACCGATTATGTATAACTTATCACCATCAAAGTTTGCAATTACTCCCTTGGGCTCCATGGGATTCACGACAATTCTATCTTGTAGTATTTCTCTCTCAACAGTAACTTCAGCAGTAAGTCTTTTCTCAACTTCTCCTCCAGATAGATCGAGGTCGATAGCTATATTTCCGTTGGTGTGTATTTTTTCCTCATTCTTTAAAGATTCATCTATAGTGAGTACTGGTGATAATGGGTCGTAATCTACAGCCACTTCATCAATCTTATCCTCAATTTCGTACCTATCTTTAACTACAAAGGCTACAATCGGTTGACCTACAAAATTTACCCTTCCATCTGATACTACAGGCATTTTTACAATGTTTTTTGCCCTAGGATCCGGTCTTACTGGCATGTAAGTTTTAACTTTATTCCAATCTAGGAATAATTCAACTCCAGAAGGTTCTGTATAAGATTTTACAATTGCCCTTGCATATGTTGATCTAACTACACCTAAATATAACATGTCTGGAAAGTTTATATCATCAGTATATACTGATTTACCGGTTATGATTGAGTAATGTTCTCTTAGTTTCATGTTAGACGAGTACTTGTTTATTAAATATAAAGCTTTCCTCAAACAAGTTATAAGAAGTTACTTAATGCCCAGTTTTCCAACTTCTCCAATCACCGAACTTATCATACTCTGGGCATCCTCTCCTATAGTTAAAACCATTAATCCAGTCAACATTAACAAAAGTATTATAGAACCACTTTTCCTTCCCTTCATCTTTAACATATTCTTTTAAATCATTAATAGCTTTTTTCATTTCTTCTTCACTTTCAAAGTAAAGTATCACAACACCTTTAGAGAAAATTGAAAGTGGAAATGAAAAGACTGAGTATTTACCAACATATCCCTTCTCTTTCAAAATTCTCACAAATTCTTCTAATGATATTTTCAGATTTACAATCGGAATACCAAGTTTGTAACAGTGTAAAGAATTTTCATGCTGAATACCTTGCTTAAAATATGCCCAACAAATTCCACACTTATCCCAACTTTTTATGCCAACCCATTTTATCATTTTACCACCTTAATCACTTTCTTTAAAATGTCTAGTCCTTGTTTAGCCTCTTCCTCAGAAATAACTAGGGGCGGAATAACTCTTATTGCACTTCTACCGGCAGGTAATAAAAGTAAACCACGTTTAAAGCTCTCACCTATTATCCTATCCCTTACTTTTTTCTCATTATATTCTAAACCCCAAGCTAAACCAATACCTCTTACGTCATCAGCTAAGCCTTGTAATTCCTCAGCAAATATTTTCCCTATCTCATTTACATGAGGTAATAAATCCTTAACAATGTCGATCACCTTTGAACCTATTGCACAAGCTAAAGCATTACCACCGAAAGTGTTACTATGCATTCCGGGTTTAAAATCAAGATCTTTTCTAAATATAGTTGCACCAATAGGCATAATCCCTCCTCCTAATGCTTTAGCTAAAGTAATTACATCTGGAACTGTGTTAAAGTTTTCAATAGCAAAGAGCTTTCCAGTTCTGCCTAAACCCATTTGGACTTCATCATCGACCAGTAAAATTCCATATTTCTTAGCTAATTTCTGGAGTTCAGCAAAGAAATTCTTAGGAGGGATTACATACCCTCCTTCACCCTGAATAGGTTCGAAAAATATTCCAGCCACTTCTTCCGGTGGAACTAGGTTTACAAAGATATAATCCTCAATAAATTCAATAACACGATTTACTAGTTCGCTAGGGTTTTCATATCCGTTAATATGCCATGGATTTCTGTAGGGATTGGGGTATGGAACATGAATTACTCCAGGCATGAAAGGCCCTACTATAGATCTTTGTACAGCCTTGCTTGCTGTTAAAGAAATTGAACCAAAAGTTCTTCCGTGAAAACCGCCTAAAAAAGCTATTATGTATTTTCTACCAGTGTTTTTGACAACTTTAATTGATGCCTCAATAGCTTCGGTACCGCTGTTAGAAAAGAATACTTTCTTTTGGAAGTTACCTGGTGAATAAGTCACAAGCTTTTTAGCTAATTCCAGTTGGGGAATATTGTAAAAATCATTTGCTGCAGCATGAGCTAATTTTTGCATTTGTTCAATACCTATCTTTATAACTTCTGGATGCGAAGGCCATCCTAAATTATTTACACCTATACCAGATGTAAAATCTAGATACTTATTTCCATCAACATCATAAATCCATACTCCTTCACCGTGATCAATTACAAGAGGAAATAATTCTGGATCCCTAGTTGATGTTGCTAAGTAAATATCGCTCTCCTCAATAATTTTTCTGCTTAACATAAAAATAACCTCTATCTTATTCGTAAAAAAGTAATCGATTCTTTTCCAGCTAAATATACTCTCTTATTTTTCTCATCTAATAGAGAAAGGAGCTTGTCCTCATCAATTAGTTTCTTTAATCCAAAATCCATTAAGAGGCTTAACATAACTATGTTTGCCCCTCTTGGATTACCAGAATCAATTGCTATTCTCTCAGCTGGAATATAAATCGCCCTATATTCCTTGAGTCTTTCTTTAATCTCATCTAAACTAAGCATCTTAACTTTAGGTAAAACTGATCTCTCCACCCTTTCATTAACTATGAGTATGGTCTCCTTATCAGCATAAGATAAATTCCTTAATGCTTCTGTAGCTTCTAACGCAACTAGAAAGTCAGCTTTTTTTATTAATGGTGAATACACATTTCCTAACCTAACATGAACATTTACAGCCCCTCCTCTCTGTGCTAAACCGTGAGTTTCAGCAACTAATGCCTTTACTCCAGAAATTAATGCTGAAGTGGCAATTATTTTCCCTAAAGTTATTACTCCCTGACCTCCAATACCAGCAATCAAAATGTCTAACTTCTCCATAACTCATCCCACCCTTTTGGTATTTCTCCCTTTAACGATATAGCATTATACGGACATATAGGAATGCAAGCACCACAGCCTATACATAAAACCGGATCAATAATAGCTTTTTTATCTTCTCTGGGAATTATTGCCGGACATGTAAAGTAATCATAACATATTGTACAACCCGTGCATTTGTTAATATCAACCTCTGCTATAGGTAATTCATCAAATTTGTCAATAACGTCTAAGGCACAAGCTCTTTTAGCTACTATTAAAGCTGGTTTCCTATTCTGTTTTACCCAATTTGTTGCATCGGCAATTATCTTAGTACTCTCCTTCAAATTAAACGGATCAATTTCTCTAACGTATTCTACACCTAAGCCTTTTGCGACATTAGCAATATCAATCTCCTTTGATGGACTCGGATTTTGCCCAGTCATAGCAGTAACTCTGTTATCTAAGACCACAACTAAAACCGGTAAGTTATTGTAAACTGCATTTGCCAGAGCTGATAAACCAGAGTGGAAGAATGTTGAATCACCAATAATTGCAACTGGAATAATGCCCGTAGCCCTAAAGACCCCGTTTGCGATACCTAAACTGCTACCCATATTTGTTAATGAATCTTGCTCTTGGAAAGGTGGTAAAATTCCAAGCGAATAACAACCTATATCACCAGAGAAAAAGGTCTGTGGAAGACCTCCAAGTGTAATTCCTCTTTTAATATCGATAAATGATGACCTATGTGGACAACCCGGACACATGGCTGGAGGTCTCGGTGGCACATATTCTTCTACTTTAGGTTTAGGTTCATAGTAAATGCCTAAAAACTTCTTTATTGCAAATTCTACAACATCTGGTGTTAATTCACCACTTCTAGGAACATAATCTTTTCCATGAATTCTTATTCTGAAACCTTCATCATATGCAATACTTTTAACTTGCATTTCTACTATTGGTTCTAACTCCTCAACTATTAATGCTTCATCAACATCCTCTAATACTTTAACTATTTGTTCCTTATTTAACGGTACCGGTGCAGATAGCTTAAGTATTCTGACAGACTCAGGTAAAATTTCTTTTACATAAGAATAAGCTATCCCACTAGCTATAATGAGTTTTCTCCCATCTCCTTCAATCTCATTAAATTCCTTTATTTCCTGTTGAATTAACTCCCATCTCTTAAGTTGTTCTTGCCTATCTCTTCTTGCTACGTCAGGAACTAGGGAGTATTTCTCCGGTTTTTTCTGAAGTTTTCCTAATATGGGAGGTGAAGGTTCTTCATATTCAACCGGTCCTCTAACGTGACTTATTCTAGTATTTGTAGATAAAATTACCGGATGATGAACTTTGCTAGATAAGTTAAAGGCTTTAACAGTCAACTCATAAGCACTTTGAGGATCATAAGGTTCGATCACTGGTATTAAACTCATTAAACCATAATATCTATTATCCTGCTCATTTTGTGATGACCACATAGAGGGATCTTGTGCGGAAACAATTACAAATGCACCCTCAACTCCAGTGTAAGAACTACTCATAAGAGGATCTGAGGCAACATTTAAACCTACATGTTTCATTGCTACTAATGAGTGAGCACCCATTATACTTGCTCCATAAGCAGTTTCAAATGCAACTTTTTCATTTACGCTCCACTCAACATATCTGTCTCTAAACCTTTGTAAAGTTTCAATAATTTCTGTTGAAGGTGTACCGGGATATCCAGAAGCAATTCCTACTCCAGCTTTTAGAGCACCAAAGGCTATTGCTTCGTTCCCTAATAACAAACTTTTCTTCATAATTTATAATTACAAATTGTTGTTAAAAAACTCGACTTTCATAATGTTTAAATTTTATGTTATTTGTTGATTAGAAAAGATATTGTTAAGTCTCTTTTCCCCTTTTTATGAACAGATTTTGAGCGCTTCTTTACAGAAAAAGAAAAGAAAAAATTTATTTTACTTTGGATGTCCGATAGATGGTGTTGCCTTTATAGCTTTTATAGCATCATCAACACTGACCTCTTCCCCGCCCTAAAGGGCGAGGGTTCCCTTAGGGCGGTTCATAGGTTTGTGGTTTACCACCTTCATCCTCACAACTTCATAGCTAGTGGGTGCGTAAAGCACCCACCCCGCTCCGTTCGTCCAGCGGTAGACCACGGGCTGGGTCTTCAGCCCATTACCCCTATCCCTCACCAAGAGTTGCCCTCTGCTCTTGGCTCTTGGGGACTCGGGGATATGTAGTTCTGTGCGGGGACACATATCTTCAGTATGCCCACCTTTGTGGGCTTCCCCGCACTTTATTAATAGTTTTAAGCTAAGATTAAAAACTTTACCCCGCCTTAAAAGGCGAGGCTTGCCCCGCGTTTTGTCATAAAGAGTCCCAGATTAGCCTTAAAAGTACCGAACCACATAACTAATGTAAATATTCCGAAAGCAATAAGAACTAATCCTATAGCTTGTGCTGTAGCTCCGGGTATAAACATTGATGTTACAAAAAACCATTCCCAAAAAGCACCATAAGTAAAGAAAGCAGTATAACCAAATGTATTACCAGCCCTCCATTCTAGGACACCAGCAAGTAACTGTGCTAATCCTCCATAAAACGCGGCTAAGCCAACAACTACTGAAGATCCTTGAGACATTAGACCAGCATTAAAGACACTTAAAACTAACGTTGTTAAAGCGAAACCGGATAAACCTAGAGGTGCAGGATTAGCTCTTTTTTATTCTGTCATTATAGTTTTATTATACACTCAATGATTATAAGTTTTACTACGTAAGTTATCAATATATAATTATAAATATGATTAAGTTTTATAACTTATTAATATGTCAGTAAATTGGGCACTACCATTTAATACTAAAATTGTACCTAAGTCAAATAAGGTAGTTGACATAAATACTTACAAGGAAATACATAGCACGAGTCTGAGAGACTATAAGGGATTTTGGGCTTCTGTTGCATCAGAATTAGACTGGTTTAAGCCTTGGGAAAAGGTACTTGATGATTCTAATCCTCCATTTTATAAGTGGTTTGTTGGTGGTGAAATAAATGCTTCATATTTAGCTGTGGATAGGCATGCTAAGAGTTGGAGAAAAAATAAGGTAGCAATAATTTGGGAAGGAGAACCAGTAGATGAAAATGGAAACCCTAAGGAAGTGAGAAAATTAACATATTACGATTTATACACAGAGGTTAATAGGGTAGCTTACATACTTAGAAATAAATACGGTTTAAAGAAAGGAGATGCAGTAGCTATTTATCTACCAATGATACCAGAATTGCCGATATTTATGTTAGCATTGGCTAGAATTGGAGTTGTGTTTACTGTAGTATTTTCCGGCTTTAGTGCTGATGCACTAGCTACGAGAATAGATGATGCACAAGCTAAAGTGTTAATTACAGCTGATGGGGGCTGGAGAAGAGGTAAGATAGTACCGTTAAAGGATATTGCTGATAAAGCTTTAGAGAAAGTTTCTACGGTGAAAGACGTTATAGTTGTTAGAAGAACAGGACAAAAGGTAAACATGGTCGAGGGAAGAGATAAATATCTAGATGATGTGTTAAGGGAAGTTCCTCAAGGTGTTTATGTTGAACCAGAAAGGATAAAGAGTGAAGACCCCTTATATATACTCTACACTTCTGGAACAACTGGTAAGCCAAAAGGAATCGTTCACGATACTGGAGGATACCTTACATTACTTCATGCGACGATGAAATGGGTGTTTGATGTTAGAGATGATGATATTTACTGGTGCACTGCAGACATAGGATGGGTTACCGGGCATTCTTATATTGTGTTTGGACCATTAATGGAAGGAGTTACCGAAATAATGTATGAAGGAGCTTTAGACTATCCTAAACCGGATAGATGGGTTTCAATAATTGAAAGATACGGCGTTACGATATTCTATACATCACCAACCGCAATAAGATCATTCATGAAATACGGTGATGAATGGGTTAAGGCACATAAGACAGACACCATCAGAATTATACATTCTGTAGGAGAACCAATAAATCCAGAAGCTTTTGAGTGGTTATGGAAGTTAATTGGAAGAGGAGAAGTACCATTTGGTAGTACTTGGTGGATGACTGAGACTGGTGGTATCATGATTAGTCACTTACCCGGTCTTTATTTAATTCCTTTGAAACCTGGGACTAACGGAATGCCTTTACCCGGAATAGAGGCGGATGTTGTTGATGATAATGGTAATCCTACAAAGCCTGAAGAAAGAGGATATCTAGTAATAAAGAATCCATGGCCTGGAATGCCATTAACAATACATAGGGATCCGGAGAGGTATATTAAAATATATTGGTCTAAATTCCCGGGAATGTTCTATGCTGGAGATTATGCAGTTAAAGACTCTGATGGATACTTCTGGGTATTAGGTAGGGCTGATGAGGTAATTAAAGTAGCTGGACATAGATTAGGAACATATGAGTTAGAGTCTGCGATTATTGAACATCCAGCCGTTGCTGAAGCGGCAGTTGTAGGAGTTCCAGATCCGGTGAAAGGTGAAGTACCAGTGGCATTTGTTATTCTTAAGCAAGGTGTTTCGCCAAGTAAAAATCTTATGGATGATATACTGAAGACTGTTAGAGATAAGGTTGGTCCTATTGCTACATTATCCAGTATTTACTTTGTATCTAAACTTCCAAAAACTAGGAGTGGTAAGATTATGAGAAGAGTAGTTAAGGCTGTTATTACTAATCAACCGGTAGGTGATATTACAACGCTTGAAAATGAGGCTTCAGTAGAAGAAGTTAAGAAGGCTTATGAGGAGTTTAAGGCTGAGATAGGTAAAAGTTAATTTTATTTTTATAAAAAAAATTATTACCGTCATGGAAGAAATTTATATAGCTCTTTTTGATATAGCTCTTTTTATTTTTATTGCTGAATTTTTTAAGACACAGCTAAGAAAAATTGATTTGCCAGACCTGGTAAGCGAACTTATTGCTGGTATGATCATAGGACCTTATGCAGTTGGTGGGCTGATAAATGATATTTTGGGTTTTCATCTAATAACTCTAGATCAATACGTCCTTTTTATATCTGAATTTGCTGTAATTCTTATTATCTTTGCTTCTGGTTTAGAACATGGTCTAAGTCCGCTTAAAGAAGCCGGAATATTAGGATTTATGGGAGCCACTTTCGGTGCATTATTACCATTTTTTGCCGGATATTTTATATATGCTAACTCTTTCGGAAGCAATTCGGCATTATTTTTGGGAGTAAGCTTAGGTGCTACAAGTTTAGCTGCTGTAGCATATCTAATAGAGGGGATTAATACTAAGGGTGTTAAGTTTTTAATTTCTGCGTCAGCCGTAGATGATATAGTAGATTTAATCTTATTATCTACAGTACTTATTCTTATTAAAAACTCCACTATAGTTATAACGTCTATATCTTTAAGAATAGTGTCACTAATTGTAATTTGGTTAGTAATTTTATTTCTTTCCATAACGATTATCCCAAGGATAGCTAACAAGTTGAGTGATGTTTATATAGAAGAATTCACAATGCTCGTATTATTTGGATTAACATTATTTATGGTTTATTTAGGATATTCCCCAATTATATCTGCCTTTGTAGCTGGTGTATCAATCTCTAATTCCTTGAAGAGTGAAAAAATTAAGGAAATTGTTACTATAGTACTCTCAGTATTTGGTCCGATGTTCTTTGTAACTGTTGGAGCGGAAGTAAATTTGCTTTTAATTAATTTAAACACTTTATTACTTGCGCTGGAGCTCACGAGTATAGCAACTATTTTTAAAATGCTCGGAATTATGCCATTTGCTTATCTATATATTAAAGATCTTAAAAGGGCAATGATTATTGCCCTAGGAATGGTCCCTAGAGGAGAAACTGGCTTAGTAGTAGCATCAATAGGTTTAAGTCTAAACGCTTTAGATCAAAATGAGTTTGAGAGTATAGTTTTCATGTCAATTCTGACTACAGTAATAGGTGCTCTAGTTATTAAACGTTATTCTCATCAATTATAGTAGGATTTTCAAGTTTACCTATCTTTTCAACTTCAGCAACCATAATTGCATTGTTAATTGGTTTTAGTGAGAACTCTGATACTTCTTCAGCACCTATATATCCTACACTTCCAGATGATATTAGTGAGAACTCTGGTAAAGTTACATACTTTGTTAGTTCCAATATAATCTCTTCTATGGAAAAGACAAAATCCTCAGAATTGCCTTCTTGTACCAATTTTCCATCGTAGTAACTCTTCATTTCTAGTGAGTTAACATCATCGATCTCTTCTGGTGTAACTATCCATGGTCCGAATGGAGCAAAAGAGTCCCTTACCTTGTTTCTGAAATGAGTTCCTCTGATTAGTAGTTTTTTAACTTTCCCGTCTGAAGGATCTCTTCTGTATGCGTAATAAGAATCTTCCTTTATTCCCGGCGGGTACGTTATATCGTTAAATACTGTATAACCAATTATGTTTTTCTTAATTTCGTTAAGCGTAGCACCTCTCTTTATTTTTCTTGTAATTACGCCAATTTCTACTTCTGGTCTTATTGCATCTTTAGGAGTTATAATTGGTTTTTTATGAGGAATTGCTACAGAGGGTAATTTAAGAAAGAACTTCGGAGATTTTATAAATTCTCTTGCTTCACTTTTATCCTTAACCCCTATCATTCCCGGAGTATTTACTAGTGTGCAAATGATCGCTGATGGCATAACTGGTATGTCAAACTCTATTTCATCAATTTTATAAGCCTCGCCTTTAGGCTCAGTAGAATAAAAATCCTTCACTTCATATATATAATTTCCATTTAGAATTCCTAACTTTCTAGTGTTATTAACTAAAAAAGATAAAAACTTTGTCAAACGGAATAACACCTTATGCTTTAGGATTTGGCATTTGATCCATTATTTCTTTAACTAATTTTACAAATTCATTTTTCCTATCTTTAAATACCTCTGTATATGTCTGTGCCCATCTTATTGTCGGATCGCCTCTACTAAACCTATCGTATTGCTCATACCTCATTCCAGACTCAGATCCTATAACATCCCATAATAAGTTAAATAGCTTTACTCTCTCTAAAGCGTTTAACCCTTTCATTGCCATATACTTATCTAACAATCTCCTCTCTTCTGGGTTTTCAAAATCTTTAATTCCAGCAGGAACTGGAATTGATGAACCAGCTGATATTAATCTCAAAATTTCATTTGCCCTTGGAACAGCCTTCATATTGAAATGACTTGCTGAAATAGAAATGTAGGGATCAGGTCTTGCTATATTTGGCAATTCTTGAGCCCTTTCAACTGAAGCATAAAGTGCAGCCTCATTTAATGCAACATAAATAAGTATTTCACCAATTTTTTCTTGGACATTTATGAAATTATTTATCCCAGCAGCCTCTGCTACAGCTATTGCTAATCCTGCTAAGAACTTAAGCCTAGAGTAGTGTTGTATAACAAAATGCCAGTTGAACCATCCTCTTAAACTAACAGTGTGCCACATCAAATCTTCAATTAATTCTGGTTTTTTGAAGAATATTATTCTATCGTAGGGTACGAAAACATTATCAAAGACTAGTATAGCATCACTCTCTTCAAATCTTGATGATATAGGGTATTCAAATTCTCCTCCTTCCCTTGGAGGAAATCCTCTTCTTGCTAAGAATTTAACACCTTTTGTCTCTGTAGGAATAGAGAAATATATTGCATATCTAGGATCAGTATCCCTCCTAATATTCGGTAAATACCATAACATTTCCGAATAGGGACCAGCAGTACTTAGCATAGCTGCTCCTCTTACTATAACACCATCAGGTTTCTCTTCAACAATCCCAACTTGTATATAGGGGTCTTCCCATTGTGATGGCGGTCTCGATCTATCATACATCGGTGCCACTATTGCATGGGTATAGAATAAGTCATTTTTAGTAGCTTCTCTGTAAATCTCTATCATGTTCTCCATGAACTTAGAGCCGAAATGCTTTCCAAAGTAATCCTCTGCATGGGCATAAAATACTGTGGTCCAAACGTTTAGATAATCTGGGCTTCTTCCGAAAAATCCTCTATAGAAATCATATATTTTTATTAAACCGTCCCTTAACTTAGCTAAATCTTGCTTATTTCTTGGTCTTAAAAAGCTAATGCTGGTCTCTTCACCTACATCGGGGTTATATACTCTTAGGTATTTGGAGTATTCTGGATCCCAGTGAAGGTCGTAGTATTTAGCTACTGTTCTCACCGGTATTTTAAACGCCTGATGTTCAGTTATATCTTCTACTACTTCTCCTTCATAATAGACTACTGGATGATGGGCCTTTATACTTTTTATATAGTCTTCTCCTTTCCTAATCAAATAGACCACCCCTTTAATTTACCCGTGGAAATATCCTCCACGGGAACCCATTCACTTAACCAAGATTGGGGAATTGGTCTTCCCCAAAAATCACTTCTATATCTAAACTGTTCATTTCTCCATACTACTGGTTTCCATTTATCTGGGTCTAAAACTACGTAATCCTCTGTAAAGAACTCAATCCTATTTTTATCAAAATCTCTAAGATAAACATAATAACCCTCCGTAACTCCATGTCTACCCGGACCCCTCTCAATACTATCCCATAATTCTGCTGAAGCTACAATATCAGCTGCTCTGATTACATCTTTTAGCTCATGAACGTAGTAAGTCTCGTGATGAAATCCTGGAACATTTTTTTGACTTTTAGCAATTGCAATCTCGTGTGAATCTCCCCTTCTTGTAAGCCAAATTACTTCTCTGGTTTGATTATCTTTTCCTAAGAACCATTCAGTTTCATAATAGCCCATAAAGTTTTTAAGGAATTGAACTTCTTCCTCAATATCCTTTACCACATAATTTACATGAGCTAACCTTACTGGTGAAACACCTCTATGTGCATAAAACTTCATTCTCATATCTCCAACATACTCCATATCGTAATAGATTAGAAACGGCATACCTTGAGGAGTCTCAAAGAGTATGGCTTCCTCAACACCTTTCTCCTTAAACCTGGTAAATTTTAGGTTAAGCTTTTGTAGCTCTTCTTTAGCCTTATCGAGCTCCTCAGCTCTTCTTACTCTAAATCCAATATATGACAAACCGGGAGAGTCAGCCTTTTTAAGAACTAAGCTGTGGTGCTGTCCCTCATCGATACCCCTTAAATATATGTAGTCACCATCCTTTTCTGTTTCCACAAATCCTAGTAAATCTACGTAAAAATATCTTGCTTTCTCTAGATCAGTAACTCTTATTCCCACATGAGATAAACGTAGGATATCAATCATCAAATAAGTCTATCGAAAAAGGTTAAATAAATGGTATATTAAACTTATTAAAGGAATAAGCCTACAAGCTAGAGAGTTTATAGTATTTTCTATTCATATAAACGAGTGGTGTAAAGTTGTCTCTAATTTGGTAACCATCAATTACTTCCCCTACTATTATTGAGTGATCTCCTACATCAATCGTGTCATAGAGTTTAGCTTCTATATATGCATAAGAATCATATAATATTGGACAACCTCCTATTCCTTCCTTATATTTTATTTCCCTAAACCTCTCCTTAACTGGTTTAAGCGCAAAAATATTAAAAAGCTCTTCATTATCGGTAAAATTAACTACAAAATACTTTGATTCTTTATAAGGAATGTCATTCCCCTTCATTCTGTCTGCGAAAAATGAAACTAATGGAGGGTTTAGTGAGAGAGAGTTAAAAGTGTTGACTGTCATTCCAACTAATTCTCCTTTCCAATTGGTTGTAACTATAGCAACACCTAAAGGAAATTTCCTCATTATACTCTTTATCACTTCAGCCATAGTAGTATATAAGGAATAATCAGATTTAAGTTAATTATGAAACGCGTTATAGTTGTGGTTAAAAGAGGTCACTAAGTTGTACTGTTCCCTAAATCCTAGTAAGCTCGTAATAAAATCTCAAACCTTTCATATATATGAAATTCTTTAGAACTAATTATAATGATTGACATAGATATGCTTATATTTTTAAAATGGTACAATATAATGATGATTAAAAAAGTAGATGTAAAAATTGTTCATGAAGATTGTTGGACACATCATATGCCATATGATGCATATACAATTAATTTACAAGTTTATCCAGACAAGAACTATTTACGAAGTAGAATTCTGATTAATTCAACAGACAAGGAATCGGTAAAATTAATGAAAGATCACAAAAGTGTTGTGAAAATTATGAATATAAGCAAACTTAAAGATGGGTACTATGTAGATTTCCTCAATACTTATAAAGGTTCTATTGCAGGAGTGCTTTACGATAAAGAAGTTCTAGTACTTGGAAATAAAATAAAAGGGAATTCCGAATTGTGGAGCTTTGTTACCCACAGTAAAAATTTAAACGAATTATTTGAAGAATTAAGAAGCCTAGGCAAAATAGAAGATATAAGGACTGAAGATTTTAACCCCTCTTTTACCCTAGATTTAACTGACATGGAAAAGAAAGTCTTAATGGTGGCTTTATCAAAAGGCTATCTTGATTATCCGAGAAGAGCTAACGCTGATGAAATTGCCAGGTTATTGAATATTAGTAAAGTTACTTTCCTTTACCATTTAAGAAATGCACAGAAAAAAATTATAACTTACTTGTTAAAATCAGCTTACTGATTCCTCTTCTTTCTTAAGCATTTCTAGAGTTTTTAAAGCTTCTTTAACATGATTTTCGGGGTTGAGCTGAGAATTGTAAATATGGCGTATGATCCCTTTTTTATCAATTACAAATGTAATCCTAGCGGGTAAAATAAAGCCCTTTGCTCCATATAATTCTCTGATTTTCTTGTCCGGGTCACTGACAAGTATAAACGGTAAATTATACTTTTGCTTAAACTTTTTATGAGATTCCACATCATCAGAACTTATACCTATAACTACAACATCATAGCCTTGTAGAAGATTCCAATTATCCCTAAATGCACAAGCTTCCCTTGTACATCCTGGAGTATCATCTTTAGGATAGAAATAAAGTACTATATTATATTTTCCTATATAATCCGCTAAAGAAAACTTCTCTCCAGTATCAGTTATCCCTTCAAACAATGGTGCTTTATCTCCAACTTTCATTAAATAGATATATCTTTTATAGTTTAAATTCTTTTCGTAAATTCCCTAATTAAATTTTTTATATGAAGAGATTGAGAACGATCATTATAGGAATGTTACGGAAAACTGATCTGATAGATATAGCACCATCAAGATGAATTATGAAGCAACTTTCTTTGCAGAGTAGAAGTGTAAAAAGTAAAAGAAAACTTATAACTAAGTAATCACACTATTGTTTCACAAAAAACACAACCATACTTAATACAGTTTAAGATTAGTGATATCTCTGAAATTATACAAAAATATTCTATCAAGAAACTTGCATAGTAATAAAATCATTGATTTTGCAATAGAATATATTCTCTTTGTGAAGTAGGATAAGAACAGAAGTATTTCACGTAGTAACAATACTCTGAACAGAAACGCTACTTTATCGAATTATATATACTTCGTCGACTATTATTAGCTGTCCCGTTATGAAATTTGCTTCATTTGAGGCTAAAAAAGTTGCCATCACAGTAATATCCTCAAGAGTACCTAGTCGGGCGATTCACGAGTCCTTTCCGAATTGTAATATTCTCTTAAAATTATAATAATTGTATGAGGGAATAATTGATTATATATCATTATATTCAGTAAGTCCGTGGTATAACTCATTGGTCTCTCCAATTGTGAATGTAAAATCAATTTTTTAATTTCAAAATAATAAAATAAAGTGAATTCGCAAAAGAGCTGTTAGCACTTATAGGAAAATCGTTACATTTTTACGTTACGTTAAACAAATGTAAGATATATTGTCTTATTAACTGAAAATTCATTGTGATTAACGAAATAAAGTAAGGAAGTAAATTCAAAGTATTTATTAGTTAATGAGCAAATATTATAATTTTTTATGGTGAGGGAATTTCCTTAAACTACTAAGCTGTGAAAGACCCCCGGCCTTTAATTTTTATGAGTAAATTTCTCTTTACTCAATGTGATTTTACAGAATCCTTAAATATTCAAGATAATAATTTGTGAATATGGATATGTTCGATGCGATCTCAAACGAGGTAAGGAGGAAGATATTGAAATCTTTGCAAGTACCTAAATCCTTCTCGGAACTTTTAGAGGAATTAGACATAGAAAGTCCTGCTTTAGCGTTTCATCTAAAGAAATTAGATGGTTTAATCTCAAAGAATAATGAAGGAAAATATACTCTTACTGAAGAAGGGAAGAAAGCTTTATCAATAATAAATATGATTGAAAGCCAACACATCTCTCTTTCAAACCAAACCGAAATTCCCATGATAATTCAGTATGTTGATAATTTTATAGTAACGGAGAATATGTTAAGGAAACTGAAAGAGAAGGGAAGAAAGCTCATAATAAGGGACTCCAACACAGTTGAATTTCAAGCTATTGACCCAAACCTCCTCAATGACGTTTTAGAGAATATAGAGAATGTTTCTACAGTTAAATGTCCAGATGAGTTAGTTAACGTCATATCATCTAAATCGAAGAATGTAATTACTATAAGGACTGCTGGGAGCAGTGAAGAAGATAAAGAAGGATTTCTTAGCAGATTCCTTTCAGCAATATTTCCTTCAATTAGAATTAATAATAGATTAAGAATAGTATATGATGGTCCTCTTCAAACATCTAATGATCTTTCCATAGAACTTGACGGAGGAGTAGTAACGATATTTAAGGGAGAACCTCATCTTCTCGCTAAATGTGTAGATATGGGAGATCTAGATATAAACAATAATACGATTAGAGCCGATGGTTGTTATCTGAAAATCTCTTATCCGGATTTAAATTCACTTAAGATTAACATTAATGGAGGAAAAGTAAGCGTTTCAGAAATTAAGATGAATAATCTCTATGTAGAAATAGATGGCGGTATTGTAGATCTTAACATTGCTGTCCAAAATGAAGCCAATATTTCTGTAGATGGAGGTAAGATAAGTGGCCAAATCTCCTTCTTACCATATAAAGAATCTAAATTATTACTGTCTGTGGACGGAGGTATTGGTGATGTTACATTATCTTTACCAGATGATATCAGTGTAATTTCTAGCTCGTCAATAAATGGTGGATTTGTTGATTTACCAAAGGGTAGGATAGGTAAGAACGGTGTTCTTTATATTAACGCTTCAGTAGATGGAGGAGTCATTAAAGTAAAAGAGAATAAGGGACATACAAATTAAGCTGAGGTAAGGTTAATATGAAAATGCTTGAGGTGATAAGTTCATATAGAACGTTAGTCTGAAGCTCGTAAATTAATTTAGCCTTAGAGTTGAGCAAAATTGTCTGAAATCAACTGGAGAAGTATATTATTTACAATATCTGCCATTAACTCATTATATTTTATTATTACTTTAATTAATACGTTAGAATTATGGATTATTTCAAAAATTACTGCTTCTGGTCTGATTACTGGAATTTTGTTTTCTCTTACCTCAATACCCTTCTTTTTTAGTTACTTCACTGGGACAATAGTTGACACTGCAAAAAATAAGAAGACAATATTACTAACCCTCTCATTCTTACTTCTCGTTTTATTACTTCTATCTCAGTTGGAACTATTAGTTAATAATCTCCCTATACTCATTTTATTATTCTACACAACGGCATTAATGACTGGTATTGTTTTTGACGTTTCAGGTTCTATCATGTCTGTCTGGATTAAAGAAAATGTGAAGGAAGAATTTTATAAAAAAGTCTCATCAATTAATAGGACTATTACCAGGTCATTGGGTCTTTTTGCAGAGTACTGGCAGGGATCCTTCTTACGATAAATTTGAAATACTCGTTGTTAGGACCGTTATTTTTTCTTGGGATAATTATCTTCCTATTTTTACCCATAAAGATATTTAGCACTACGTATACTGGAAAAAGCGGTTTTAAAAAGGGACTTATAGAAGGAATTAACTATATAAGAAAGAATAAAGTGCTAACTCAGTTTATTATTCTTACAATAGGGAATTTATTCTTTAACATGCAGGGATTATTACTCTTATTTTACGTTGAAGATTTTTTGCATAAAGGACCAATTTTCTTTAGCATGTTAGGCATTGCTAGTGAGGCTGGAATAATCTTGGGTTCTGCTTATGCTCCTAAAATTAAGAAAGGTAAAATAGGTTTCTACCACGTACTATTTGGTACATTTATTTCAATATCTTTAGTGTCATATATAGTAATCCATAATGTCTTTCTTGCAGTAGTGCCAACATTTATTATATTCTTCTTTTCTGGAATTAATTCAGTTTTAACATCCTCCGTACTCTTAAGAGTTATAGATAAAGAGTACATGGGAAGAGTTAGGGGTACAATATCAGCAATCTCTAATGGTCTGGTAACTTTTTCGGTCCTTTAGCTGGTGTCTTAGTAGCTACTATAGGTATAGGGCAAACTTATCTATTAGTGGGGGTAATAATGTTAATATTCTTCTATCTTGAATTTGCATTTAAAGAATTTTATAATCTAAGAATCTAATTTCATGAATGAATATTTAAAATATAATTCTGTTATTAACATTTAAGGTATGGTTAACTACTCTTATTTTAATTAGGTATAATATGTTGTTGACTTAGATTATTATGCTTGATGTAAATGCAAGTCCTTTATTATTTTGAGATTTTAAAAAATATAGATACATTAATGTTAAATTAAATACCTTTGCTAAATAAAAGATATATGGTTTGAGATGTTTTATTTTCTTATGGTATGGAAAAGGACTATTTCGGCAAAGGCGCTGGAAAAAGCAAAGAGTGCTGCAGTTAAGGTAGATGATAAAGTAATTTTTATCGCAAATGTTAATGGTAATTTATACGCAATGGATGCTGTATGTTCACACGCTAGGTGTATTTTAGGTAAATTAGATGAGGAGAAGCTAACAGTTAGATGTTACTGCCATCTAGCATTATTTGATCTAAGGACTGGGCAAATGCTAGAACCTCCCTATGTAGCACCAGACGCACCAAAAGAGAAACTAGGATTAAAAACATATCAAATTAGGGATAATAATGGCTGGATAGAAGTAGATGTATGAAATATTTTTTGCTACTAAGAAAACACTGCAAGCGAATTAAGTAGTTTTTATTTTTGTTATCTTCCTTATGAGATCGTAAAGAAGATAATAATGATTTAATTAAATACTTTTTCCAACCAACTTCCAACTATGCTTTGCACTGTTATCATTAAATTTAGACCTATGTCTAGTTTCTTCTACAAAAATTAACAGTCTTGGGGTTAATGATTATTTTTCTCTCAATCCTACCACGGTTACAAACCAGTTTTGTTAAATGCGTAGTATATAATGCTTGCTTTGCCAATTATCTATAGATTCTCTTATTTTTTACGTGTGTGTTGAGTTTACATCTCAATATTTCTAAAATAAATGTGGATTTTGACAAGTAAATTTCTCTTTACTTAATGTGATTTTACAAAATTCTCCAATAATCAAGGTACAATTTGTAAATTCAATAATTGGGAGAATGAAGTTTCCATGTTCTTCTTAAAAACTGTTACGGTGGTCTTTACTGGAAAAATCCCTCAATAGAAGGAACTACAATGCCATTCTATTTATAAAGATTTACTTTTGTCTGTGATTCTTCTCCGCTGTAGGTAACCTAAGAATTAAGTATTTTGATGGTAATCCTAAACACTTTTATCGTAAAAGGGTTAAAATTATTTCTCTTAACTAACCTTTCACCTTACTTTTTATGAAATTCACTATGTAGAGTATATCCTTCTTTACGAATTCCTCGCTATCGTACCTTGAAACCTCAGAGTCTTTATCAAAACCGTTATATTGAAACTCATGAAGGTCAAGAGCTATTTCAGTTAATAATCTTAGTTGATCATCACCTATTATTGCAACTACTTTCCTTAGCTTACTGCTTGGCATTATAGCGATTATCCAGTCAACTTTCTCTACCTCCTTAGATGGCGAAATCTTTTTCTTACCTGGAAAATACTTTGCCAGCTGAGGTCTAAAGTTTACAGCAACTGCAGCAACATAAGCCTTTACAGCCTGATAAGCTTTACCTGCAGCATTCCTTAAAAGCCCGTCATTCATTAGCCTCTCAGCTAAGTCAGCCTCATACCAAGCTTCTTTTAACCTATCTTCTTGATACTTCTTCATGTCAATCCAAGGTTTAGTTAACTCTTCAGCCACAATAATATTCACTCAACCGATTAAATATTTCTTATAAGGAAGAGGCGATTTAAGAATCTTTCCTGAATTGTAATATTCTCTTGAATTAGTGTAATTTTAGAAGAAATAATTGATTGAGTATATATATTTTCATTAATATTTGCAAAATGGAATTTCTAATCTATTTGTTTTTACAGTAATTTATTTGGGTATAAGTTTATTTCTAATTTATTTACGAAAAGTTTTCTTATTTATTCAATAACTTCAGCACTCTTAATAGTAATCTTTAACATAAATTATTACTCTTTACTAAATACCATTAGCATTTTACGTATTTTTCCTTCTCTTAAACAGTTTCTTAATCCCACCCAAAGATTGATAAATACTTTTTATCATCCTTGATATCCTCTTGGCTCCCAACCTTAAGCCAAGAGAATACTTAAATGAGAGGACTAAGAGGAGGGAGAGGGCTTTCAAGGTTATGAAACCCTTGTTCCTAACCCATGTGAGGAAAGAGCTCTTCTCTAAGCCTAGAGCCTTTAGCTCCCTAATTACTACTTCAATATCCCAACGGTTTTCCCATGTTATATCTTCTGGTGTGTTGGTTGAGAAGAAGTATCTTTTTCCCATACCTTTATAATTGTCTATTACGAGTAGTTTTATGGGGGTACCTAGGTATTCTACTAGGTATTCCCCTTCGGGGAACTCGGCAACTGGCACGTGTCTGCCACCCTCGACAACACGTGCGTTTGCCTTGAGTTCCCCGATAGTGTTAGGGTTTTTGAGTTTACGTACCATGAGTCGAATGAGATGGTGGTAATGTTGTACTTGTTTAGGATTGTTGGTAGTGTTTCTAGGTATAGTTGGATTTTTGTTTTGTATTCTGCTTTTTCTCCTTGAGTATTTCGGCAACTTTTTGTGGTATGTATGGTATTATTGTTATAATGTAGGTTTCGTTTGTGTATAGGTCTTTGTATGGTATTATTGTTATAATGTAGGTTTCGTTTGTGTATAGGTCTTTGTATGGTATTATTGTTATAATGTAGGTTTCGTTTGTGTATAGGTCTTTTATTGCTATTATTAGGAGTTGTATTGCTGGTTCGTATCTTTTGTGTTCTCTGCAGTAAAAGGCTTGTGTTCCGTTTCTTGATACTGGTAGTGCTCTTGCGTATTCTTTGTGGTTGTGTGTGTCGTCTTAGTTGTACTGGGTGGTCTTTTACTATTTCTTTTACTATTTTGATCAAGTTTATGTTTGCTATTTTATCAAGGTTTTTTAGTACTGTCTCATAGTCCATGCCTACTGCTTGTGCTATTTCTGTTGCTGTCCCACCGATTACTCCTCCTAGTACTAGTCTTGTTAGTGTGTCTTTTCTCACGCTAGTCAAGGCTTTGAATATTTGTTGTAATGCTTCTTGAAGTGCCTTGTAATACTCTTGGAGTAATGAGTTTGTATTCATCCGATATTTTGTTTGGTTAATTTTTAAAAAGTTTTTAAGGTTCCCTTAAACTGCAAGGATTTTCCTATAAATGCTATTCGAGGTTCTATTTTAGTGTAGTGTCTTCTTTACTAGGCCTTATATATTTATACTAATTTCGTGTAACATATTTGATTATAGTTTAAATGGAACCGTTTATTCTTAGAATTCCTTATGCATTAGAGAGAAAAGCTAGCTCTTTAACGTCTCCGTAAGTACAATGTTTTTAAAATATTTTAAGTTTAAACTTAAATTTGCAGAAATTCTACATATAACCATGATTATCCTCAAAGTTCTTTAGGTTAAATGTGAACTTGATATTACTATTAAGTATAATCCATTTCTGTAATATTACTGCTGATATCTAAACTTCAAACTTGTTTGAGAGATAATTTATTAAACACTTGTTTAACTACTACCTATGCAGAACGACTTTTCCCTACCTATTACAAAAAGCGGTAAATCACAGATAGTTTTTCCTCCTCCATGGCATTACGGAGTAACATATATTTCAGCCCACGTAAAATTCGATAAAGATACAGCAAACCAGTTGTTACCAGACTTTCTATCTACAGACGGTGAGGGATGGATATACATTGCCGAGTTTATCTCAACTTCAGATTATAATTGGAACTTCATGTACGAGGACCCAGAACTAGTCCAGTATATGGAAGGAGCCATAGGGTTAAAAGTTAATTTTGAGGGTAAAAACTATTTATACTTTCCATTTATGTGGGTTGATAAAGATTGGGCTTTAGTAAGAGGATGGCTAGACGGTTACCCAAAGAAGATTGCCAAGATTGTAATGACTAGACTTCATCCACTACTTCCAATGTATAATAAACCTGAGAAAGGGCTAAAGTTAGGAGGCTACGTAGTTAGAGGTGGCGGAGTTCTTCTAAGGTTGCAAGTTGAGTTACAAGAAAGAGCAGACTCTGTACCGGTCTCAAAATTCGGTCCTTTCATAAATATAAGGAGATTCGCTACTAGAGGTGACGATGAAGAGGACTTATATGAGGTTGTTAGCAGGGTTAGAGATGTTAGTAATTATGGCGAAATATGGAAGGGTGATGCTAAGGTCGAGCTTGGAGGATATGTAAATGATGAAGTGAACATATTAAAGCTTGAAGAAGTTTACGCTGGTTATCACTATACTTTATATTTTAGAGTAACAAGTACTAAGCTCTTAAAAAAGATTTTAGCTAAAAAAATTCCTTCTTAAAGAAAAAATTTTTTAAGGTGAAATTTCGTCCAATCTTTTTCCTAAAGTATAATGCCCAGTTACCATAGCAATTATTGCTGCCACTACTAAGAATCCAGCAATTAAGCCAAACAGCTCTACTGTTGAGTGTAGTGTAGTAGCCACAGAGGTGATGTAGACTACTCCTAATCCTCCTCCTAAATGCCCAAATCCATCACATAATGCAAATCCAGAAGTTCTAGCTCTTGTTGGAAAACTTTCAGCAGTCCATGTATAGGCTACTGGAACCCAAACATTAAATCCTATGAATAGTATAATTGCACCAAGTCCATCGATTATTGGGTTTGGTGTTAATGCAACCATCATACCTCCAATTACTGTTACTAAAGCACCTATTCCTATCCACCATTTTCTTTCTAATCTATCTCCGAAGAGTGTTGCAATTACAGCAGCTAATATAAATCCTATAATTCCAATTGCAGATATCATTCCGGCTTCAGAAGTGCTGTATCCTTGTGCTGTCAGGAGCGAAGTCAAGCCTGCCGCAATACTGTAAACGGTAGTATATGCTAAGAACCACACTATAACCAGAGTTATAAACCTCTTTAAATATGTTGAGTTTGTAAAGATTTCTGAATATGGTACTGGCTTTGAAGCTTTATATATTGGTATTAAAGAGGGTAGTGGTGGTAGCTTATATCCTCGGGAAGTCACTTTCTCTTCCATAAGGTTGACTATCATTTCAGCTTCTGAAACTCTACCTTTACTTATTAACCATCTGGGAGATTCTGGTAGCCTAAATCTTAAGGCTAAGCCTATTAATGCTAAGACTGCACCAATAATATACATTACCCTCCAACCGTTTATTGCGAAAAATCCTGAGCCACCTAATGCAATAGGCAATCCTTGCGGAAACGGTGCAGGTGGTGTAGTAAAGAGCAAACCTAACCAAATTGCCAGAAAACCTCCTACTGTAGAGAATATGAAAATTGCTGAAACGTACTTACTTCTATAAGCGAGTGGGGCAACCTCACTAATATAAGTATTCACTATAGCTAAATCAGCACCAACACCAATTCCAGTTAACGTCCTAGCTATAAAAAAGTTAATATAATTCGGTGCGAAAGCGTTATAAAGCGAACTTAATCCCATGATTAACATGGTTATCATTAACATATCTCTCCTACCGATTCTGTCAGCTATTGGTGAAAGGACAAGGGATCCTACAACATAACCTACTAAATTACCTAAGACTACTGGTCCTAATAGCTGAGCTGCTTGAGCTGGGGATACATGAAATAGTGTTACTGCTGTTTGGACGAAACTAACGTTTATGTTAAATATGTCATAGAAAGTGAATAACTCTCCCACACCTATTATGCCTAGAAGGATATAGTTGAAAGCCCATGTTGGAAGCCTATCTAATCTGGCTATAATTTCCGATGACTTAGTCTCCTCTTCCTTAGACATATGCGTAAATTCCTTAATTGCCTTATAAAGGCTATATTAAACTAATTTAATAGATAATGTAACTTGCTAAGTTTAAAAAACTATCGATATAATTTAATCTTATGAATGAGTATTTAAGCTTTTGTAAAGAGATTAAAACTTGTGTATATTACAGTTTTACCACTAGATTCAATCTTATTAGATGTAGTTTATGAGAGTGGAGAATACTCCTTAGTAACTATTGATAGTTTTTACGGAATTGCTAAGGATAAGAAAATTATATACATTACTGATAGTAAAGTTCTAGGACTACTTACGCTTTATGAACTGGGGTTAAGAAAACCACTAAGTATAAGAAAAAGCATGGATTTCGTTTTTCTAAAGATAAGTAGAGAGGATGTGTTTAATAACGGAGAGATTATAGTTAAAAAAGTTGATAAATCTTTAAAATTAATTTCACAAAATGAGCTAAATTATACTACTCCTATTATTTATGAATGGAAACAAAATTGCGCTATTTTTACTGATGATGAGAATAAAATTTCATATATGCTCAGTTTCAATTCTTGTTATAAAAAGAGTAACTCGGGGGAAATAGAAGTTTATGAATGCATAAATGATTTTGGAAAATTTTATGTGGCAGTAGATATCATTAATTGTATTATCTCGCAGTCTATCAGTATTTTAAATAAAATTTCCGAACTAGCATTTGGTGTAAGATTTTTAAAATAATAGAAAAGTTTTATGAGTTATACTCTTACAAAACCATGATATAAGTATTTTTATTGTGACATTACTGAGTTATTTATATTTCTATAATTTTTTAGCACATAGTAATATGTTAATTCAATATTTATACTCTATATGAAGAAAGATCATCTAATAAATTTATATACAAATGACGACACTATCGATAAGGTTATGCATATCTCAATTTAGATGAAATATAGATAGCTCAATGACAATCCTACGTCCCTTCTTTTAAACAGCTTTTTAATATGTTTAATATAGATATCTTTATGGGTAAAAGTAGGAAGATAACTACTCCTAGTAAAAATAATGATCCTAATAATGAATATCTTAAATTTATTGTAAGAAGAATTTCCGCTAAGATTTCTATAAAAAGACTTATTGATCTGTAATAGTTTGATTAATTGATGAGACTTTTTGCAAATTTCTTCCTTCACATTTTCTTTAATCCAGATAGACATAATAGAACTTGAAACGTTAAAAATAAAACCAATAAACAACGTCATCATATAGAATAATAAAATAAACGCAACGAGATGTAGTAATTGATTTAAGGAGAGATAATATATATAAATCTATGGGAGAAGAATATCTAATTTATGATGAGGATGGTAACCTATTAGGACGTTTTTCTGATGTTGATTCCTTGTATAAGTTCGTTTTAGAAAAGACAAAAGAAGGAAAGAAACTAAAAATAAAAAGCCCTCCTGAGGAATATTTTCTAATAGTTTCTGGTAAGAAAATCGAAAAATTTTTAACAGTAGAAGAAGCGTTTAGGGCAGCAAAAGAACACATTCTTAAAGGTGAGAACGTGGAGATAGTGAGTGATAATGAGTATCTTGTCTTTAGTGAGGAAGGAGAATTATTAGGACGTTTTTCTGATGTTGATTCCTTGTATAAGTTCGTTTTAGAAAAGACAAAAGAAGGAAAGAAACTAAAAATAAAAAGCCCCTCTAAAGTTTATTTACTATTGTGAGAATAAGGGCTAAAATTAACGACTTGGAGGATTGGTTTACTATAGATACTGGATTTAGTGGAGAGATAATGGTTAATTATGAAATATTCGATAAAATACCTTTTCCTACATTTAATGCCGGATTCGTATGTATAACTGAGAATGAGTGCTATGCAGCTTTCGGAAAAATCTCAACATTAAGAATACTAGGTAATGAAATTAATACTGTGGTATTATGGATCCCTCAGTTGGATGAAAATTTGATTGGTGAAGGGGCTTTAATAAAACTGGGTTTAGTCATAAATTATAAGGACCTCAATGTCCTCGATCCATAATTTTCTTAGTATTAGCCTTATTATAATTAACGATATTGATATCAGAAGTAGATATTCTTTCCCATGTTATTTATTTAAGTAAAATAATAATATTTCTAAAAATCGTTCAGTAAGTTAGAGAGGAAATCGTGTTCTTTAGCAAGTATAATTTAAAGCTCTGTAAATGGGGAATCATTGGATACCTTATTACTTAGCAGTTCATAGGTTTTTTGCGATTCTATTTATCTTAGTAAAATGAGATTTTAACTATTAAATGTACACTGAGACAACATTAATTATGTGGGATTAAGTGAAATAGGACAATTAATAGCTCCATTGCGAATGTCGATTTTCTCTATTAAATTAGTATGATTCATTGCAGAATAATACAGTATACACAAAAGCGTTCTAGTTAATCTAAATTATAACCTCACTATTATAAGCTTTTACTTAATCTACTATATTAATATGTTTAACGTATATTTAATGTGATAATATATATATGTAACTCCACTTATTATACAAATAGAAATCGCAAAAAACTTATGAATTAACAAAGTAGTAGAACAAATTCAGATTATTTACTTTACTGATTTCATTAATGAAAATTATTGAGCTTGTTTCTTCTGTTGTAGTTGTTCCTTTAATTTCTTTAGGACTTCAACATTTTCTGGATAAGAAGTTTTTCTTCTTTTGTCAATTCTGACTCTAAGTTTTTTAGCCTCTTGTACGGAGAAACCGGATTCTTTTAATTCTTTTAAACTAAAACCTTTACCTATTTTAGTATCTTTCTTTCTAATCTCAAAACGATAATGAGGGCGTTTAACTATCGGCTCTACCATAAATAAAAAGTTTATGTAAGAGATAATAAGCTATACTTAACGAAAACCTTTTAAATATTACCCTAATTTACAATTAATGCAGAAGACATATACTAACGTATATGTGAACCTATACCAATTAGGATTATCATTAGAGCAATGGTTAATTAGTAAAGGTTACAAAACTCAAATCTTAACAGTCGGACAATATGTGGTAGTTCAAGCGAAAAAGGAAGGAATATTAAGGACTATTTTCGGTGCTAATAGAGCTTTTACAATAAGACTGTCTGGAGGACAAGGAGTTTTAAATGTGGATGTTGGAATGAGTGATTGGTTAAAAGCCGCTGATGTCACAGAAGATGTAATAGCTGCTCTAGTCTTTACACCATTAGCATTTATTGAGGGTATTGAAGAAGCATATAATTTAAAAATTGAGGAAGATATTATTAAAGAGATTGAAAGGCTAATCAGCTTAACTAATCAAAAACCATTATTTCAGCCGCAACCATTTTATCAACCAATGTTGTATCAACAAAAAATCTGTAGGGCTTGCGGTTATAATAATCCAATAAATGCTAGGTTCTGTATGAATTGTGGCTCACCTTTGTAAATACTCTTTTTCTTTCTTTAATTAACCTCTTTTTAAACTCATTTTATTCACTTTCTTCCTTTAATTTTAACTAATAATTATTTAAATCTTCATTAACAAAAGATTTAATAGTTAACTATTCACTATTTAACATTATGGTTCAGTATAAGTGGATTGCCCTATCTAATACAAGTCTAGGAGTCTTTATGGGATTCATGAATGCTAACATTGTTCTAATATCATTACCAGCAATATTTAGAGGAATTGACGTCAATCCCTTTACATCATTTCAATACCTATTGTGGGTTCTATTTGGTTACTCGATAGTATCAGCAATATTAGTAGTTAACATTGGCAGAATCTCAGATATATTTGGAAGAGTTAGAATGTATAATTTGGGTTTTGCAATCTTCACTATAGGTTCAATCCTACTTTATATAACACCAGGTACCGGGAGCATAGCTGCTCTTCAGTTAATAATTTATAGAATTATTCAGGGGATAGGGGGAGCTTTTTTAATGGCAAACAGTGCAGCTGTACTATCTGAAGCGTTCCCACCAAATCAAAGAGGTTTTGCATTAGGTTTAAACGGTGTAATAGGGATTTTTGGAGGAATTGCTGGAATAATATTAGGCGGTATTTTAGCCTCAATTTATTGGAGAGATGTGTTCTTAGTTAGCGTCCCAATAGGAATTGCTGGGACTATTTGGTCTTATAAATCGTTAAAGCAACTAACTCCTCCTAATAGGAATCAAAGTGTTGATGTAATAGGTAATATATTATATGCAATAGCATTAATCCTTATACTAGTAGGAATAACTTATGGAATTTTACCTTACGGTTCTTCGGCTACTGGTTGGACTAATCCATACGTAATTGCGAGTATATCTTCTGGTGTAGCACTATTCTTAGTGTTCCTTTATGTGGAAACTAAAGTTAAGGACCCAATGTTTAGGATCGACCTTTTCAAGGTTAGAGCATTTACTATGGCATCCCTAGCAATATTTTTTGCACAAATTGCTTTTGGAGGACTACAACTAATGTTAGTTTTACTTTTACAAGCAATTTGGCTACCATTGCATGGTATACCTTATTCACAAGCACCATTCTGGGCTGGTGTGTATCTTTTACCCTTATTAGCGGGTTTTGGAATAATGGGAAGTATTGCCGGAAGGCTTTCTGATAAGTATGGGGCTAGAGTATTAGCAACAGTTGGGTTAGTAATATTAGGGGCTGGATTATTAGGATTAACATCATTGCCCTATGATTTTAACTACATAATATTCGCAACAATAATTTTCATAATGGGTGTTGGTAACGGTCTATTTGTATCACCAAATATGGCCTCATTAATAAATGCAGCACCACCACAGCATAGAGGTTCTGCATCTGGAATTAGAGCAATGTTAACAAATACTGGAAGTACATTAAGTATCGGATTATTCTTCACAATAGTTATAGATGTACTTTACCTTAACTTGCCTGGTACTTTGACCTCAGCACTAACTGCTGTTGGTGCACCACAGTTAGCACCAATAATGGCTAAGATACCACCAACTGCAGCATTATTTGCTGCATTTTTAGGATACAATCCGGTAAAGACAATATTGTCACAATTACCGGCAAGTATTGTCAATTCAATTCCTTCATCGGTATTAGCAACAATAACCGGCAAGTATTGGTTCCCCACAGTTATAGCCCCAGCATTTATGGATTCGCTAAAGATAGCATTTTACTTCTCAGCAACTCTTGTGTTTATTGCAGCTGTTATATCAGCATTGAGAGGAAGAACTGTGATATATGAGAGAGATATGATGAAAACTTCTGATCCAAAGTAAATAGTTTTTTATTTAACTATATATAAATACACCATTTATACAAAGAAAAAGAAGGAAAAGAAAAAATATTATTATACTATTTTATCTTCTTCTTAACAACACTACCGCGACTGCTATAATTATAATTATAACTATAACTATAACTGCTATTAACGCTACATTAATTGATGATGTGGTCGTCGTATTTGTGGTCGTAGTCGTCGATGTAGTTGTAGTTACTGGAGGAACAGTCGTTGTGGCAGTTGGAGTTACATTTAAGCTTCCGTAACTAAATTCTTCTCTCATCTGTCCATTTACAGTCCAAATAGCTTTAGCCACTATTTCATATAACCCTGGTTGTAACATTGAAGTGTTAATATTAGCCTGATATATTCCGTTCCCCATATTCTTTGCAATAATTACATATGGTTTACCATTTATAGTAACATTACCGTACGTATGGCCCGGAACATTCAAATATTTTAAGTAGACATAAACTGTAGCATTACTTATTTGAGTTGGTGATAACATATCAGTACTGTTATCCCAACTATACGCTGTTATGTTAGCTGTAAACGTAGCCATTTGGCCTTGCTTTACTGTTTGTAAGAATAGTAATGGGTTAATTCTAAAGTAATGCAAGTTAGCGTGTACTACGATTTCTTCTGCAGGGACATTCCACTCACCCCATATATATGCACCGCTGGATATTAATGGTGCGATCTTTTCAGCATATACTGTTGCTGGATTCGTTGTGTTAAATATATGAGCTGGAACTATTGGAAACTCAGTTAATGTATAGTATACGTTAAGGAAGTTTGTCGAATTCAAATATATTACAATTTGGTATGGTCCAGTTACATTCGTCCATGCTATTGCGGGTATAGTACCGAATAAGTCTGTATTAATAAAGCCGTTATCAACTAAATAAGTATAGTTTACGTGAAGTCCATCAAATGTATTGGTTCCCATAATACCTGGTATATCATACCACCAAATGGTGAAGTTTACATCATATGCAGTTAATGGGACTCCATCAATCCATGTATCATTGTGAACTAGGTTAACGATTAATTCAGTTCCATTTGGTATATACTTATCACCAGGTAATGTAACGTTGTGAATATATACTATACTCCAATTCTGTGCAACCCATGGTATTAAAGCTTGAGGTGATATAGTAGCAGGCATAGTTAAGTTTACTACAGCTAATGAATCATATAGATCGTCTAATGTATTAAATGCATATAGGGAAACGCTAGCATAAGGATTCATATGTCTTGGTGTATCACTACTTACTGAAGAGAATATAAATGTGCCATTTAATGCACTATTAGTTGGATGAACATTCATTATACTGATTGAGTACACCGCAGTTTCATTTAAGTATATATAATTAGCCCAATCTGGTAAGTAAACTCCCTGTATTGCATTACTCCAAACATTAATTATATAAGGTAATTCTACTTGTAGGTCGTATTCAACTTGTTTTACTATATTGATTGAGTCATTTAGTGTGGGAGCATTAGCAGCTTCAGTTATAAGCGTATCTATAGTGGAGTTTGAGAATCCTCCAACATTAGCTGGATCAGTATAAATTGATAACCAGGCAGGCACGTCAGCACCTAAGTTAATCCAACCAAAAGTAGTTATGTTAAAGTCAGTATATGGAGCAGTAGTAGCTAAAGTTATTAGTTCGCCAAAAGTAGTTGCCTCTGGTTTAATGGTTAAATTGATTGCTGCAGCTTGAGTTTGTAAATAACTAGCTAACCTTTGAGCTGGGGTACTACTAGTTGGATAAATAAATGTTAGCACTAATGGCTTACCATTGTAGTACCATTGACCATTTACGTGAGTAATCCCGGGTACTTTTTCTAGATACATCACAGCTCTTGTAAGATTATAGGATTCATACTGTTCATAATAACTTATAACTTGGGGATTAAACCATTCACTATATATTTTAGGATTGATAAAGTATGGTATATCTTGTCCTAATAATCCGTTATCCCAGACAATAGCAGTAATATTTTGTGGATTTAACAAACTACTTATTGCATATCTAAAGTATAAGTTAGCAGTTAAGTTATTTCCAAAAGCAAAAACAAACTGCCCAAAACTTTCTACTGGAGATATTCCTACATATATTGTGCCTTTATATTGTGTTAATAGTGTCTTTATCTCTGAAGCATGATCTAAAGTTGCAAAGTCAATTTTACCCTGGATGAGAGCATTATATTCGTCAGTATGGGTAGAATAGGAATATAGATATATTATTGTTCCTACCCAAGGTTCGTTATAACGTGCTTGATTCCAAGTTAGAACTGGTGCATTAAAGTCCGATATCGCATAGGAACTTGCTATAATATTTAAATTTAGTAATGCAATTCCAGCTATTAAGAATATTAGGATATATATCGTTGTTTTATCTAATTTACTTTGCATATCATAATTTCATTTATCGCCTTTAAATATTTTTTCGTATCTCTCTAACTTTTTTGAAAGAGGAAATTTTTGTCATTATTTTTTGTATAATAGAAGTGAATGATGACAACTAGATTTTATGGCAGAAAATAGGTTTTCAAAATCTGTTTAAAATTATCAGCATTCCATAAAAATAATTGCCTTTTTGCACATAACCTACCCCATAAAGAATATTGTTGTAAACTGCCATATCTTCTATGACTAGAAATGGCTTGGACATAATTGTGTTTAATTTGTTAATGTTATGTCCGTAAAGAATCACACTACCGTATGTTGTTCCGTTACTTATTATGAAAGGAACTCTTAAAGCTATTACTATGTTATTATCTATTGATGAGATTGAGGTTACTACTCCTAATTGGTATTTTAGTTTTATGGGATATACTTGAGAATTGTTAATATAAGCTAGGAATGGTTCAGGATTTTCAGGATTCGTTAGGTTTTCTCCCCCTATAAACCAATATCCTTTCCAATAATAGGAAGTTAGTAAGACTCCAAGATGAAGGAAATTAAAACTGATGTTATAAAAAGTATTATTTTGATAAATTGTGGCTGTCATATTTATCGCATTTCCTCCCACTATTATTGACGAGGAGTTATTGCTATATATAGAATATATTGTTGAAGAACCCCCTATAACCTTGAAATCACTAGGTAATTTAGGGGATAAATCATAGAAGCCTGAACTATTTATTTTTAATAGAAACGGAATCAAAAATGGTGATTGGCCAACCCCAACAATGTACGCATTTCCTCCTACAAGCCAATAATTATCACTCCAATCTATTGTATATATTTGACCTATAGTATAAAAGGGTGAAATAAATTTTGAGAGGTTATATATTTTGTAATTTTTAAGATTTATTTCAACTAAGCTGGTGTGTAATGTTCCATTTATTCTAGTGCTACCTCCTAATAATATTGCTGTTCCATTATATCCTAAACTGTAAATATAACCGCCATTAAAATACTTGCTTACGTTAAAATTAGTGAAGGTATTGTTATTAAGAAAGTATATACCAGCAATCCCTATTGGGAAAGTATTATTTATTATTTTAACACCACCAAGTATTATTTCATTATTAGTTATTACTATGGAGGAATATATTTTTGAGAAAGTATTTATTTCAATAATTTTGTAATTTGGTAAAGTAAAATAATCATATAAAGAATAAGATGCCACTATTCCAATTATGATTATTAAAACAGCTAAGAAAGCTAACTTAACAATACTCATAAGAATAGTGACACGTTTAACTATTTTTAATTTTTTGGTAAGAGTGTTATTTCAATTTTCACTTTTTATATTCTGAATGATAAATGATCTCAAATAAATTGAGAAAACTTTTATATAGGAGATATTCGAGAGTAAAATGATAAAATTACATTATTGGTGACTATCCTTATGTCACTTAAAGAAGGGAAAAGGTCAACATTTTCTTCGGTTTCTACTAGAATTCCAGTAAAATATTTAATAAAAAGGATTATAGAGAGGATTATTCTTATCATTGTTATAATCTCATTCTTATTTTTCCTATTTAGAGTATTACCTCTCGCCTTTCATGTAAATCCAGCTAGCTTTTACGTACCTCCAACATATAAGGGTTTGTCTAGGAGCACATTAATTGAGGCTATTGATAAGCAATGGGGGCTTAATCAGCCATTTTATATTCAGTATATTGATTATTTGAAGAACATGTTAACTTTTAACTTCGGCTATTCTTTAACCTATGATGAAAGTATAACAACACTTGTTATGCAAGCTATCCCAGTTGATTTATTAATATTAATTCCTAGTTTAATTTTGAGTACTATTTTAGCTATAATATTAGGAATTTTATCGGCTACTAGGCAAGGGAAACTTGTTGACAGTATTAACTCTACAATAGCTATATTTACGTATTTTATTCCAGCCTTCTGGATATTTGCAATAGTATTATATTATTTTGGATACCAGTTAGGTTGGGTTCCAACTAATATAGCTGATGCTTTAACTAAAAATGGGGTTCCATTACATGGTTTTGCTTATGTTGCTGGTTTACTCAAGTTTATTGCTCTGCCAGTTATACTTTTGACAATTTTGTCTTATGGAGTAAGGATGATACTAACTAGAGCATATGGAATAGACGCATCAAATAGTCATTTTGCCACTTATCTTAGAGCTAGAGGGATCCCAAATAGAACTATTTTATATAAACATATAGCTAGGAATGCAATGATTCCTGCTATCACTAGGACTGGAATAGATTTTGCCTTTGTTTTAGCAGGCGCTGTATTCGTGGAAGAAATTTTCAACTATTATGGAATGGGAGTGCTATTAGTTAAATCCGCTGAGACCTTTGACGTTCCTGTACTTGAAGCCGTATTCTATATAATTAATCTATATGCAATAATCGTACTTTTGGTTTTAGATTTAGTTTATCCGTTCATAGACCCTAGGGTGAAGTATGAATGAATAAATTTGTAAAAGATCTTTTACATAGAAAATCCTTTATAATCTCAGTAATCATTATAGCAATATTCGTTTTTATAGCTGCAGCAGCACCTATTCTTACCCCTTATTCAAACCCATATTCTACAACAGAATATTTTGTTGCTGGTCCTTATGCGGTTCCTTCTTGGGCCACTATATTTCCACAATACAAACTTTATCCCCCTAACATGCAGTTCGCTTTGATCAATCCAAAAATTTTTGGTAACGTTTCTTACTCTTTTAATAATGATAGGTATGTTATAACTATCCCACCAGGTAAATATTTTAATTTGACTTACACATTCTATTGGAAGTATATTGCTCCTTATTCCTTTTCGATATCTTTTAACGTAACGCCAATAACAACTCAAGGAGTTCAAGTAAATATATATTTCATAAATTCAACCAACTTTAAATATTTCTTAGAAAGCTTCGCACCAGAATCTTATGCATCTGCATTTACATATCCGATTGAGACTTTATATTTAAATAAGGTTAACACAATAACCGTGAACTCTTTATATTTAAATCCTGATAATAGTCCATTCTTTGCTTCGTTAAGTGCTTATGAGCAGACCATATACAGCTTAACCTTTGAAGACTATACTTTAGGCAAACCTGGTGAAGCTACTATTATGATCTCAATAGTTAATCTTGGAAATACTCCAGCTAAGATAATATTAACTAATCCAATTTTTAGTGACAAAGGAAAAGCTTTTGGTATTTTAGGTACTGATGATAACGGAGCTAGTGTATTTGCTGAATTTGTGTATGGAACTAGATTTGATTTGATACTTAGTTTATTAGCCTCCATATTAATTGTGGGAATAGGTTTAGTAGCAGGACTTGTAGCAGGATATGTAGGTGGTAAAGCTGATCTAATACTTAATTCTATCACGGACTTCTTCCTTACTATACCTGGACTGCCATTCATAATTGTGCTGGAAACTGTTCTTTTAGTTTCTGGTGTATTAGCTCACATAAGTGAGGCTGATCTAATATTGCTAATAATTGCTGGTTTATCATGGATGGGTACCATGAAAATAATTAGATCTGTAACCTTATCTATAAAGAGTAGAACATTTATAGAGGCTACTAAGGCCTTAGGTGGTAACTCGTTCTACATTATTAGAAGGCATGTTTTACCTAATATTTTAGGAGTAGTATTTGCACAAATAGCATATGATGTCCCTACTGTTATATTAATTGAATCGGGACTTGATTTCTTAGGCCTAGGAATTACCAGTTTTCCTACATGGGGTAATATGTTAGGATTTGCTACTGATGCTGCTTCTTCAGCTACTAGTTTTGCTTGGTGGTGGGTTCTTCCACCAGGACTGGGTATAGTTCTTCTCTCGATAGGTTTCTATTATTTGGGAACTGCATTACAAGATGTATTAAGCCCATATAGAATAAGAGGAGAATAAAGATGATTGATAGTGCTATTCTTTCAATAAAAGGATTAAAAACATATTATAAAACTAGAGATGGTTATGTCAAAGCTGTTGATGATGTAAGTTTTGACGTTCCTAAAGGTTCCGTTGTGGGTATTGCAGGTGAGTCTGGATCTGGTAAATCTACCATTGTTCAGAGTATATTCAAAGTTTTGCCTAAAAATGCTGAAATTAAAGACGGAAAGATAGAATTTGAAGGTAAGGATATACTTAAAATAGATGAAAAAATTTTCAATAAGGAAATTAGGTGGAAAAAAATAAGTTGGATACCTCAAGTATCAATGGATGTTTTAGATCCGGTGTATAAAATTAAAGATCAACTTTTAGAGACTATTTTTGCCCACGAAGATATGAGTAAGGCAGAAGCTATGGAGTTAATTGTTAATCAATTAAAGGCTGTTAACTTACCTTTAGATGTTTTAGATAGATATCCATTTGAGCTTTCTGGAGGACAGAAACAGAGAGTTATTATAGCTACTGCTTTATTATTAAACCCAGAGTTAGTAATAGCTGATGAACCTACTACTGCATTAGATGTTATTGTTCAAGCTCAGATATTGAATATTATTAGAAATCTTAAGAACGAAAGAAAATTTAGCATGATATTTGTAACTCATGATTTAGCATTACTTGCTGGAATAAGTGACTATATTGTTATACTTTATGCTGGTAAGGTTGTTGAAATGGGAAGGACTGAAGAAGTGTTTAAGTCTCCTCTTCATCCATATACACAATTATTACTAAAGTCAATCCCAGATATTAGAAAAAGAAAAGAGAAATTGCAAGGAATTCCAGGTGAGCCACCAGACTTAATTAATCCGCCACAAGGATGTAGATTTTATCCTAGATGTCCATTAGCCATGGATATATGTAAGAGAGAAGAACCCCAATTAATTAATGTAAGTCCTACTCATTATGTGGCTTGTCATTTAAGGAAGTGATAAAAATGATTGAAACTAAAAGCCTTAAAGTTTATTATAAAACGCCAAGAGGAATTGTTCGTGCTGTAGATAATGTCAATATATCCGTTAGGGAAAAGGAGATTGTAGCTTTAGTTGGAGAATCAGGGAGTGGAAAAACCACATTAGGTAAAACAATTTTAGGGTTAATTAAACCTACAGACGGCAAAATTCTTTGGAATGGTAAAGAAATAACAAAGTTAAAGGGAAAGAGTTTAAAGGAATTTAGATTAAAGAATCAAATTATATATCAAGATCCTTTCGATGCAATTGATATTAGACTGAGAGTTTATGATGTAGTTGCTGAAGGAATAAGGCTTCATAAATTAGCTAAAAGTAAACAAGAAGAAAGAGAAATGGTTTACAATATTTTAAAATCTGTTGGCTTATCACCACCACAACAATTTAGTATTGCATACCCTACACAACTATCTGGAGGGCAATTACAAAGAGTTGCAATTGCACGTGCTATTGTTTTAAACCCAGACTTTGTAGTTGCTGACGAACCAGTATCAATGTTAGATGTATCTATAAGGGCGGACATACTTAATATTTTTCTTAATTTAAGGGAAAATCAAGGTACCTCAATACTAATGATAACTCATGATTTAGCTACAGCAGCTTATGTTGCAGATAGAATTTATGTAATGTATTTAGGTAAAATAGTAGAATATGGAAGAACAGATCAAATAGTTGATAATCCAAAGCACCCATATACTCAAGCTCTTATTTCATCAATTCCAATTCCAGAGCCTGGTTACGTTATTCAAGTAAAACTTTCTGAGCCAGATTCTCCAGTTCCAGAAAATGGTTGCCCATTATATCCACGATGCCCATTCAGAAAAGAAATATGTAAGAAAGAAGAGCCAAGATTAAAGGAAGTTGAGCCAGAACATTATGTCGCATGCCACCTATACTGATGAAGAAAGACTATTTAAATTAGATAAAATCTTTTTCATTTCTATCATTGTTTTCGTAATACTATCACTTATTTCCATATTTATAAATTTTATTACATTTATTATTCCATCCATTACAATGGCAATAATTTTATTAATAATAAGAGAATATTTGCTTTTAAAAGCAATTAAAATATTGGGAACAACTAGAGAATATAAGGTAAAACCTAAAATGAGTTTACAAAAGAGGGAGTCTAATACAACACAAATTGTAACTTTCTTACTTATTATACTTCCTCTTTTAGCCCTTTATTTAGCACCAATTCCAATTAATTTAAGCATAGCAATAGGAATAGTGAGTAGTTGGCCATTAAGCAATATCTTAATTCAGTTACTATTTTATATTATAGAGAATAATTTTCATGGGAAATTATATAGTTTCATAGTGTGGGAAGAAATAGATCAAGAATTATATATTAAAGAATATGGATTTAAAATTAAGTAAATTGTGTTAAACCCCTTACATCATTTAAGGATATAGTGTTCCTTAAGTGTAGGAAAACGTTAATCTGGTGTCGTCATGGTATAGTCTAAGTTTATTAATTAATCTCTATAGAGAGTAGATGCTAAGATAATGTTTTTATATACCTTGTATAAGTACTATAGTCACAACACTATAAACATTAATAAATGATTCAATTTTCTTGCATCTATCAAAAGTTTTAAGATAAAATTTTACAAAAATCTTTTTGATGAAAAGACTTTCCCCTTCAACTAAACTCGTTCTTGAAGTAATATCTAATCGTAAAATTGTTAAGTTTAAGGAGTTGAAAGAAATAACTGGACTTTCAACTAGAACTTTACGTTATGCACTAAAAGAGTTGAAAGAAATGGGACTTATAAAAGTTTTACCTTGCTTAGAAGATGCTAGAGAAAGACTTTATGCTTTAACTGAAATTGAAGAATGTTATAAAATAAGTTAAAGATTAAACTTCTGGGTAAATTTTTCTCACACCTCTGACTTCTAGTAAATAGAGCTTATTTCCATCAATGGCCCATTCAATATTTACATTTCTTTTGAATATTTCTTCTACAGCAATTGTCATATTAGCAACCTTAATAGCGTCTCTTTCCTTTAAACTCTCAGAGTTATCTTCTATGTCAATTGTCTTTATTCTTTTTTCTTCATAATCATAAACGAGTTTAACAACTTTTTTAGATATTCTCTTTGAAACTAAACTTCTTGTAGCTTTACTTATAATATATTGATCTGGTGTTACAAGTCCTTTTGTAACGCTTTCCCCTAAGCCAAATGCTGATTCTATAAACACATAATCCGATTCTTCAGTCACGGGATGTAATGAAAATGCTGTTCCGGCAACTGTAGGATTTATCATATTCTGAATAAGAATTGCCATACCGGAGTTATCTTGACTTAAAAGTCTATACGCTATAGCCCTAGGACTATAATAAGAAGCTATTACTCTTTTTATACTCTGTATCAAATTATCTCTTGTTACAAAGAGATCTGTCTCATATTCTCCAGCAAAACTACTCCCACTTAAAGGGGAAGTTACAGTAGCTCTCACTGCTACGTACCTTGAGTTTAAAGAATTAAATCTCTCTAAAATTTCCTCTTCTATTTCTTCACTTATCTTAGAATTTAAGATTAGACTTCTGATAATCCCACTTTTCTTTTCTAAATCACTCTGATTATTTAGATTTACAGATGATAAAATTGAATTTATATCTGGCTGAATATCTTTTAGTATTTCATTAACACCTGCTGAAGAGATAACAAACCCAGGGGGAATATCAAACCCCATTTTATATAGTTCTCCTAAGTAAGCACTCTTTCTTCCAACTACTGATATCATATTTAGGTTAATTTCGTCAAGCCTGTATGTATAATTCATATTTAAGCATTTGATTTTCAGTTTAAAACTCTTTAGTTAAATTCTTAAGATGAACTTGAAATATAACAATATGAACGATATTCTTGAGTTTCTAATAAAGAGAAGAAGTGTGAGAAGTTTTCAGCAAAAGCCCGTAGATTTAGAGTTAATAAAACAATTAATATATGTAGCAAACCATGCACCAAACTCAATGAATAATGAGCCTTGGAAATTCATTATTATTATAGATGAGGAGATAAAAAAGAAGCTTTCCACGCTACATAAAGGAGCTTCACACATAGCTTTAGCACCTATAGGTGTAGCTGTAGTGGCTGAACCAGAAATAAGTCCAGAAACTTGGATGGTCGATGTAGTAAATGCTACTATGTATTTTGTATTAGCAGCACATTCAGTAGGCTTAGGAGTTGGATGGATAGCAGCTTATGAAAATAAAAAGGCTAAAGAGATCTTAGGAATACCAGATAATAAAGTCCTAGTTACATTACTTTCTGTCGGCTATCCAGATCCTAACTATAAGCCTAGAGAAAAGAGTGTGAAAAATCCGGAGAGTGTGATGTTCATAAATAAGTGGGGAAATATGCTAATTAGGATTAAGGAGAATTAAGATTTATGCGAATAAAAGATGCTATTATCAAAATTTTTTACACTCGTAAGGATGTAAGTGAGATTTACTTAGTAATTAGAGATAGGGTTAAGGGAACAAGTGAAATTCCCTTTTCAAATATTGAAAGAGTAGACAACTATTATATTTATTTAAATGATGGTGAAACAGTTATTCCTTTACATAGAGTTATTGAAATAAGAGAGAAGGATAAAACTTTGTGGAAAAGATGAATTTATAAATTTAACTCATGCTAAACTCATTAGCCTTTTTTATGATTTGTTAAACAATATAGTAAAATTACGTTCGATTTAATTCAATAATTATAAATAATGTATAATATCATTGATGGCTCATTAAAAAGTTTTTAAGTATTATTGTGGAAAGTATATTAAATAATAATTGAGATTATAAAATTGATGGTTTATTTCAAAAACTCCTTAAAAGGTAATAGAGACATTTTAAATGACAAATTTTATGAGGTGGGGAGGGATGTACTAAGTTACTGCTAGTTGTTTAATCAGAACGTCAACATTTTCTCCAAGAATAGAGAATTCTCCTACCTTTTCTACTAATTCTCCATTCTTAATTTTCATTCTTACGTATTTATTTTCTGATGATAACCATAAAAGTAAAGTAGAATTTATACTTTTGCTTAATGCCATATTTATAACTTCGCTTATATCATCTCTTTTTACCCTTAAAGTCATCAAAGTTTTAGAAGATGCTACTTTTTCTGCATCCTCAACCATTATACCATTTATAAAACTCTTTTCGTCAAATCTTTCAAGAAGTTTAGTGTCACCATCAATAGAAATAGTTACTCCGTCTTTCCTAGGTAAGATGGAGAATTTTAAGTGCATATTCTTCTTACCAAAGAAAGAGTTTTTCTCAAAATTATATATAACCTCTGTTAGACTTGTCTTCTTTTTTACATCATATTTTTTGTCATCAATCTCAACTTCGTACTCATTAAGTACTTTTATCTTAAAATTTTCAAGTACCTTCACATTTGATAAATACGATAATGCTGAAAGTTTATTTACCGTAAGTGTTATACTTAGCATGATTTTAATTTTGTTAAGTAATACTTAAAAAAGAATTTCGCTTATTCTGGTGGGATTTCTTTGTAGATAAGTGATATATCTATTCCTTCCTTTTTCATCCTATAATATTTAGCTAAAAAGTACGATATTACTCCTAAACCTACGAGAGAAATTATATAAGCAGTTGCGATCCAATTCACACCAGAACTTGTTACAACACTGAAAGAGTAATTGTTACTAGGGATTAATAATTCAGCCTCTACAATAGCCATTATTACAGCAGAAACTATACCCATTGCTAAAAGTTTCTTATTGTTATCATTTAAACCCACTTTTATTCCAGCTAAGGATACGATAAAAAGATATGCAACCGCTAATGGAGTATAAGAATAAAGTGCTAAAGCACCGCTTGGAGAAATTAATGGTAAAGCCAAGAAAACTAGTGTAGCTATTAAATCAAGTATATGAGCGTAAACTGGTGAAGAATACTTATTAAGTTTAGCAAAAATTGCTGGAAATAATCTATCAAAGGAAAAGGCAAAAATATATCTAGCAAAAACCACAACACCAAAAGCCATTATGAAGTAATTCCAAGCTATTAAACCGATTCCTAAAATCCACTGAAGTATTGGATTTGATGCTAAATATATTGCAACACTCCAGAAGTTGTAAGTAAATGACGGATAATATGCTAAATTAAATGCTGGACCAGCAGCTAAATCCATGATCAAGAAGGGGAATGTTATCATTATGAAGGTTAATACACTTCCTAAAATTAAGTTAAGTTTTAACGATCCTTCTTTTGCTTCACCAGCAACTGCTGGACCAGCATAAAGCCAGATATATGCATAAGACATGAAGAATGGTACCATGTAAAGTGTTGCTGGTAAGCTAAAGTGGAAAGGAGTTATTGTGCCAGTTATGTTAAAAGTTATTAAAAATTGCGGTATTCTCTGATGAAAGTCTGGTATGTTAACCGCTACAACAATCATAGCAATTATGAGGGTTAGTGAAGATATTATTCCTAAAATTGTAGTTAATGTAAAACCCCACTTTGGCCTAAATATGTTGACGAGTATAATTATCAGGAAAGAGATTGCAGCTAAAGCATAAAACAATAGTTCTTGTGAAAGTGTTAAAACGCCGTAAGGGTTTACAAAAACGTTATTTGCCAAATATGTTAAAGAGGAAATATGTTGAAGTGTTCCTAGTTCCAAGAATACTAAGTTAATTGAGGCTACGGAGAAGAATGCTGATAAGGCAAAGTAAGGTGGCATGTTAAAAGCAAATGCGACACCCATTATAGAGCCTATAGCTCCGTTTAATTTTCTAGAAATCCAAACATAATCCCCACCCGTTCTTGGCATTTTTAACAGTAGGTACGTATAAGTAAACACTAGAGGTAAGGTTATTAGAAATGTTATTAAGCTTGCTAGCCAAAGTAAGGAACCTTGAACTACATAAGGTGAAATACCCTCAAATACAGCTAAACCTGCACCCATATTAGCTACGTTAAGCATAACTAAATCTTTGAGAGAAGCATTCTTTACTAATCCAGAACTCTCTCTAAGGAATAATTTCCTTTGTGCCATGAGTCTTAATTTTCGGACGAATATATAAAGCGAACTTATGTTCGTTGAATATAATTCTAGTTTATAAATTTTTAAGTTCTATTTCCAAATAAATATGTTTATGCTAATTTATTAACAATGATTATTTCTACAGTCAAATTACCCGAGGAATGTAAGAGATTAATCCCAGTAAAAGATGAAGGTATTACAGAAGATGATATAAGAAATGCTGAAATTATAATGCTTTGGCCATCTCAAGCTAGAGAAATTTTACCTAAAGCTGAAAAAGTAAAAATAATTCAAACTTTTTCAGCAGGAGTCGATGATTTTCCTTTTGAACTATTAAAGAAAGATCAATTACTGTATTCAAATGCGGGGGCTTATTCTATATCAGTTGCTGAGCACGCTTTTGCACTTATTTTAGCATTAGCTAAGGGTGTTGGAGTGAAGAAAAGAGTTGAAACGTATCCCTTGAATAATTCTACAATACTAATTCTAGGTGCTGGTGGTATAGGATCTGAAGTAGCAAAAATAGCAAAGCTAGGTTTTAATATGTATGTCATTGGTGTATCAAGATCATTTAAAGGAACTTATTATGATGAAAAATATTCACTGAAGGATCTTGAAAAAGTTATAGGAAGGGCAGATGTTATAGTTGATACGCTTCCATTAAATAAAGAGACTAGAGGTATACTAAATTACTCTGTTTTATCAAAAGTTAAGGAAAAATGTATAATTGTAAATGTAGGTAGAGCTGAGACTGTCATAGAAGATGATATATATAGGATTTTGAAGGAAAAACCTGGAGTAAGGTTTGGTACTGATGTTTTTTGGAGAGTCAATGGAAAGGAGAATTTTTCTACCTCTAAACTGTGGGAGTTAGAGAATTTCACTGGAACACCTCACATAGCTGGAGCTACGGCAAATGAAAGGGTATTAAAGAATGCACTTATACAAGCATGCAAAAATGTTTACAGAATACTTAATGAAGGAGAAGGAGAAAATAAAGTGAAAATTGAGGATTACATCTAGCTGGGGAGTTTTATGGAAGAACATAGAAATAAGGCACTAGAGTACTTAAATGCATCTAAGCTTAATTTTGAACATGGTTTTTATGATATCGCAACGGTACTAGCTGAAGAAGCTCTTTACTTATATCTAGTTACTTGCTTAATTAACCACGAAGTAGCTATACCATGGTATTTAGACTTTGATGGACTTTTAAGAATTCTTGAAAAACATGATAATAAGATAAGCGAATTTAGAAAGAATAGGAAAATTATAAAAGTATTAGATCAAATAAGAATTATGTTTAGATATTCGTCCCTCATAAGCATTTCTAGGGATGACGCGAAGGAAATAATATTGTTTGTGGAAAACATTATCAACTCTTTACGCTAGGTCTTTTGCCATATAAGGACCGTACTTATAATATCCTTTTTTCCTATAGTATTCTCTCGCGCCTATTCCCGAAAGAACTAAAATCCTTTTAGCACCAAATTCATCCACTGAAATCCTTTCTGCCTCCATTAGTAGTTTACTTCCATAACCCTTATGTTGGAAAGAGAAATCATCTAACATATCAACTGGGACTTCTGGACCATATACGTGCAACTCCCTAACAATAGTAGTCTTTGAATTAATTTCCGGTCTGTGAGCTTTATCAGAAGGATACCTCAATCTCAAATAACCGATTAAGATACCATCATCATCTTCAAATGAGAGGAAAACTTCAGTACCTTCACTTGCTTCATATTCAATCTTCTTTAATTTTGGTTCTTTTGGTAAAATACCATCATGGAACCACCTTATCCCAACTTCTCTAAACCTAATTTCATTGTTTTTAATTCCCTTTTCTTTTACCCTCTTCTCTACTAGTTCTCTTAAGTTTCCCTTTTTATTACCGTCAAGAATAATATTTGCTGGAATATCCCTCTGTATCCTCATTACCCTAACCCATGGGGGAATATATCTGTACATTTCAGAAATTAATTCAACTAATGTTTCAGTATCATAAGGTTTATAAAGTCCTCTCTTCCAAAGCTCAGCTAAAGGAGCAGTTTCAACAACTAAAGTTGGATAAATCTTTAGCATATCTGGTCTGAAATCTGGGTCTTTAAATAGTGTTTTAAAAGCTTCTAAATCTTTATCTGGATCTGATCCAGGTAAACCTAACATAACGTGATAAACAATTTTGAAACCAGCATCCTTTAGAATCCTAGTTGCCTCTATTGAGTCTTTAACTGTATGCCCTCTATTAGTTTTTTTCAATATATCATCATATACTGTTTGCACGCCTAATTCCACTTTAGTAACTCCTAATCTTAACATTTGATCAGCATGCCATTCCTTAGCCCAATCTGGTTTTGTTTCAACAGTCATTCCTACACATCTTACGTTTGCTGTTTCATTTCTCAACTGTGCGTCTTCTAAATAAACGAATTTAGGTTTTTCATCAGAGGGATACCTATTCATTGCTTCTAGTGCTTGTGAAACGAACCATTCTTGGTAATCAATAGGTGTAGAAAGAAAAGTTCCACCCATTATTATTAACTCGACTTTGCTGGGAATATGGCTATTTGCTTCATATTGTTTTAGCCTAGAATGAACTTGATAAAATGGATCATAATTGTTTTCTATAGCCCTCATTAATGTGGGCTCATTACCATAATAACTTTGTGGAGTCCCGTATTCTACACCACCGGGACAAAATATGCATTTACCGTGAGGACATCTATGAGGATGAGTCATAACAGAGACTATTGTAACACCAGATAACATCCTTATTGGTTTTCTCACTAACACATGAGTAATTAATATTGCAAAATAATAAAGGTGATTGAACGACTATATATCACTGTAATTACTTTTCTTTTACCTCAAATTTTTAATTAAAATTTTTATACTCGAGTATTTACTTATTCAGTGATGAGACTCAGCTGGACATCAGTTTTAGTTTCTGGTATGGGAGTATTTACGGATGGTTATAATCTTTACTCCCTTTCTTTGACAATATACTTAATATCAAATTATATATCACTAAACTCAGTTACTGAAGGAATATTAGTTGCTGGGTCGTATTTTGGTGCCGGTATAGCTGCATTACTCTTTGGAATTCTCTCTGATTTTAAAGGAAGGAAAAGAATGTATGGAATAGACGTTACATTAATGAGTATAGGTGCTATTGCTCAAGCTATATCTCAAAACTATGTTGAATTGTTTGTTTCACGTCTGCTATTAGGAATGGGCATTGGCGCAGATTATGTATTATCACCGATAATCGTTGCTGAAAACGCTGAGGCTAAAAATAGGGGTAAACTAATGGTCATAACTTTCGCCGTGTTATGGGGTTTGGGAGCAGTATTTGCAGCTTTTGTAGATCAAATTTCCTCGATTTTCCTACCTTCAAGTTTAGTTTGGAGGGTTGTATTAGGAGTTGGGGCTATTCCAGCAATTTCAGTAATAATGGCAAGAAGAAAACTCACAGAAACCTTACAATTTCTAACGAAAGTTAAACCAGATGAAAATGAATTACAGAAAATTAAAACTAACTACGGCTTGCTTTTAGGAATAAATGTAGATAAGGAGAAGTTTATAAATAGACTAAAGGCATCTTTACCATTTATTATTGTTGCTTCAGTCCTATGGTTACTATATGATATTTACTCTTCAACATTCGCAATTTACGGACCTATTGTAATCGCATCAAACTTAGGTTTAACACCAATAACCTTCACTTATGTTGCACAATTCTTTGCTGGAATACCGGGGCAGTTACTTTGTATTTACCTTATTGATAAAGTAGGAAGGAAGATATTGATAACAATTGGTTATGCTGGAGTTGCTTTATGGTTAGTCATGTATTCACTTTTACTATTAGATCCCTACTTATTCGGATTTAAGCCAATGAAAGAATTAGTTGGAGAAGCTGCACTTTTAGGCTTTTCATTTTACATGTTAAACTACTTCTTCTCTGCGATAGGACCAGCTTCAATAATTGGTTCAGCTATGGTAACTCCAGAGTTAACTTATACGAAAGTTAGAGGAACTGGACAGGCAATAAGCGTTGCTGTTGATAGATTTGCTTCAGCTACTGTAATTTCCTTATTCCCATCGTTAGTCAATATTGTAGGCCTAGGTGCAATGGTAGGTGTTTATGCTGGTATCGCGTTTTTATCTAGTTTAATAACAATGTTATTTGTACCAGAAACTAAAGGAAAAGAACTTGATGAAGTTGTAAAATCTTCATTGAAATATGGCAAATAAACGATTGAGAAGAAAAAGCATAAAGCATTTAAATCTCATGTAAACTTGAAACATAATGAAACACCAAATCATTTTTTATAAATTTGTAAATTAATAAGTATAATACTAATAACGCACATATGACTAAGAACAAAATTTCTAATTAATTTTTAAAAGTATTAAATAACTATAAGCATATCTATTAACGTTATGAGAAGGAGGCTCTAATCTTAATTAGTGTTGATTACGAAAATATCTTAGCTAGTTAAGAATGAGTATTTTCCACAAGCATTAATAAAATTTTACTAAGATGATTTTCTTATCCACGTATTTCCTTTTCTATCCCATAATGGCCTTACCTTGTTGTATATTTCCATAACTTGCCTCCAGAATTCTTCATCCTTCTCAATTAGTTTCCCTTCTTCAATAATTTGAAGAACGAATGGAATTCCCTCGTTTAGCTTCTTAAGAAATACATTGGTATTCATGAAGACTGGGTCAACTTCGCCAGGAAACATTCTCACTATTTGAAGATAAAGATCATCGGAAACTCTCCTAGGATCCTCAGGTATTTCATCACCAACTACTAATACGTCATAATCACTGTTCTCAGTGTAATCACCTCTAGCCCTAGAACCAAAAAGGATTATCAATTTCATTTTATTTGTCCCTTTACCCAATTAAGTATTCTAATCGCACAATTTATGCATTCATCTGCGTCTCTCTCGGTGTAATATTCGTATGGTGCTCCCTCATAGTAAACATCCGGATAACGTGAAGGAGTGTATTGCTTATCGAGAAAGGTCGCACATTGTAAAATATCTGCGGGCGGATTTGTTAATAAGTGAGATATCGAATGGCCTCTTTTTTCGATACCTTGAAACTGCAATAAACCTTTAACTGCTTTTTCTGCACATTGCTGAGAAAGAAAGCATGCAAGCTCATAGTATCCTCCAGATTTTGCATAACGAGCTTCTTCTAAGTCTCTCTCTGCTTGCTTTATCCAATCCTCTACTCTTTTCACAAGAGATAGTAACGAATTTAAATATTAATGAGTTTTGTAAGCCAATAGGAAAATTCCTATATTATATCTTAACGTAACTTTAATTATATAATTTCACTGTAGATCTTGTGGTATTTTCCAATATGTAAATATATTAAAAAATCAGAATTAATGTGTATGGTCATCTATTAACACTTTTTATACATGTGTTTTTTAGAAAATCTTCTCTGTATCAGTAACTTTATATAATTATGTAATTACATAATTACATATGAAATCTACAATAAGTGTGAGAAAAGAGATCAAAGAGCTGCTTGAAAGAAAGAAAAAAGAAATGGAGATTAAGTTGGATAAACCTTTAACTTGGGATGAATTTTTCCAAGAAGTATTTAAGGAGGAGAATATACCCAAGTTAACTGAGGAGGAAGCGGAAACACTGAAAAAGCTAGTGCTAGAGGATAGGAAGAATTGGAAAGTAAGAGAGTTTGCTTAGATACTGATATACTTATTGATTCTTTTAAGAGGGACCCTAGAAAGATTATAGGTTATTATACTACATGTGTTAATCTTTATGAGTTCTTAAGGGGATTGGCATTTATAGGGAAAAATGTAGACGAGTTTAAGGTTTGGGTTGAGGCTAATCTAAACGTGCTGTGTATAGATAATAGTTCTTTAAAAATAGCCTCAAGAATTTATGCGGATCTAAGAAAAAAAGGAAATTTAGTAGAAGACCCAGATCTACTCATAGCTTCCATATGTATAGCAAATAATCTTGTTTTAAGAACAAATAACAAAAAACATTTTAGAAGATTAGAAGAATACGGGCTTAGACTCATGTAACGAGTGTTGTAAGTATCTGGTTGTAATACTAAGCTATATTTATTGAAGTCGTAAGATAAAATAAAATACATTTGAAATTACAAAAATAAATATAAAATTAGCCGGAATTTTTAATATAGATTCAGTTCAGTTATCCCTGGTATTTATGAATACTAGATAAAGGTATGCAGAGGTTAAAACTTAATGCAATTATCCCTATGCCCTATATAGGATTTTTAATGACTAGACATTATCTATGAAAATCAGCTTACTAAAAGCTTCAATTTTTATGGAGAAATTCCTTATTGTAATGTTAAACACATTTGTGGATATAAGACCTAATTGAAGATATTGACTAACAAGATCTAATATATAATGTTATTCAGATTTCAATAAAGTTTGAATCGACTATAGTGCATGACTCGTCTAACAAGTAGAGAAATATTATATACTTAATAGATTAAAATTCTCTAATGACCTCTGATCCTGAAAAAGACGTATCTAAAATCTTTGAGCTAATAGAATGGCCAGAAGATATTGATAGTGAGATAGGCAAGAAGAGATTTGAAGCTGCTATAAATCTTTTCAGAGATTTTACTTTCTCAGCAAAAAAGTATATAATTTTAGAAGTAGCTGGAGGAACAGGCATAGGTGGTATTGCACTAGCAAAGTCGTTAATAGATAGAAATTTTGAGGTAAGTAAGTTAATTATTACAGATTTAAGAGAAAAAGCATTAGAGAAAGCAAAAGAGTTCTCGAGAAAGGAATTGGGTTTTGAAGCTGAAACCCATGTACTAGATGCAAGAGAAATTCATAAGCTGGGAGTAAAGGCTGATGTAGTTTTAATGTATGGTAATTCCCATCCACACTTTTCAACTTTAGATATGATTAAGTTCCTCTCCTCTGCGTCTCTAAGTCTAAAAGAGGACGGAATTTTATTAATCCAAGGTATGAATATGCTTTTAGATATTATTAACAAGGGGTATAAGCAAGTTTTGCCAGAAAAGGTAACTGATAATAAGGTGTTGATTTCATTACATGTAAGTTATGATGAGATTAGGGGAACATTTAGAAGAATTTATATAGACTTAATTAGCGGGAATAGAGCTATTGTAGACTTAAAGTTCTGGGATTTTGCTGAAATTTTAGGATTATGTAAGATTTTCTTCAGAGAAGTTTCTTTGAAGAAAATAGATTCGTATAGAGGGATTGTAATTTGTAAATATCCTAGAATAGTTATAAAACCTGAAGAGATAGAATAGGAAAATTTTGTTAATATCTGTGTTTTCATTAAATTCTCTAATTGATTATACATGAGTTTTTAATAATTTATATTCTTTGATTCACTCAATTTACATAGAGTCTATGAGTTAATTCTTATTTACAAACTTAACTAAGAATAAATATATATTGCCATAGTACCTTATTTTTCAGTTCTGAGAAAACTATGAGATAAAAAATAATGTTATAACACTTTTCTTGCAGCATATGCAATAATCTCATTTGTTGAAGGGTGTTGGTCTGCAAAACTTGCTAACTGTTTTGCAGTTAAACCATGAAGTACCGCTTGTCCAAGTTCATTAATTAAATATTGAGAATGTACACCAACCATCCAAGCACCTATTAATCTTAGGCTACCTTTTTCAAAGATTAGTTTTAACATACCTTCTCTTTCATCATACATTTGTGCCATGACTTCATCTTCCATATTATATGTTGCCTCCATAATCTCTATTCCCATTCTTTTAGCCTCACTTGGCATTATTCCTACATAAGAAGCTGAAGGAACTGAATAAATTGTAACTGGTATGCTTTTGTAATCTACATAGTCTATAGGAGAACCGTTTGCCATAATGTTATAAGCTGCGGCAATGCTCATTCTGACTGCCGCATGAAAGTACGGTGCTTTACCATTAACGTCACCAGTAGCAAAAACGTTTGGAAGATTAGTCCTCATTGCATTATCTACAACTATATATCCTCTTTTATCTAAAGCAATTCCAGTGTTTTCTATCCCTTCTGGCAATACTGGTTTTCTGCCAGTAGCTAGTAGGACCAAATTTGTTCTAATACTTTTCTTTGCACCATCTTTACTACTATATATGACTTCAAATTCATCTTCCTTAATTTTCTTTATTTCAAGAACCGGTGCGTTATAAATTATATCGAGTTTTAAAATGGGTAACAGGGTATTAACTATTTCGTCTTCAAAGCCTCTTAGAACCCTATCACCTCTAACTAACAAATGAGTTTTAACACCTAAAATATTAAAGATTGAGGCTGTTTCAATAGCAATATATCCACCACCAATTATAACCATATCTTGTGGTAATTTTCTTAGTGGAGTTTTATAACTATATAAATCATCACTTGTTATGCAATACTCACTTCCAGGGAATTGTGGTTTAAACGGTTCACTACCTGAGGCAATAATTATATAACGTGTTTCTGCTTCTATTTCTTTATCTTCAGTCTTTACAATTACATGATTTGGATCTTTTATCTTAATTACTCCTTTATAAAATGTTATACTATTATACTCAGAAAGTTCTCTTTTATGTTGTTTAAATCTTGTCTCTTGAACAAAATCTTTATGAGCTTGTATTCTTTCAAAATTCACTTTAATTTCTTGCTTTAATACTCTACTTGTTCTCCAAATTAATTGTGCCATTTCTCTTACTGTCTTTGATGGGACACAGCCACTATAAAGACAATTTCCCCCTAATTCTCCTTTAGGGTCAGCCATTAATACATTATATCCAGATTTAGCTAATCTGAATGCACCAGGGTAACCTCCGCCTCCAGCACCAATAACAGTTACATCATATTTCATAAGACTTTTCTTTAATTACTAATCTATAAAGCTTTCGAATAGTTTATAGTAACTAGAGGGAAATGAAGAATTTCTTACTTAAGTAAGTCGACTATTTGTTTTGCCGAAGGTCTACTTAATGGATTAATGTTTATACTATATACTATCACTCTAGTAAGTTCGCTTGGTGTATTTTGCGGTAATATAGGTCTCCAAGAAGATAGTATTTGTTTTGCATTCTGTATAAGTTTTAATGCCTCTCCAACATTCCCAGCCATATATGCATCAATAGCTTTATTTAGATTGTCAGAAATCGGATTATCATTTTTTCCAGTGAGTAGGACATAAGCTGTCATTCCTAGTGCAAAGATATCCATTTTCGGATCTGCACCCTTACCAGTAATTATAGCTTCTATCTGCTCTGGGGGAGAATAAGAAGGAGTAGCTTGATAAAATCTTTCACCTATTCTTACAGCAGAACCTAAATCACCTAATTTTATTGAACTAGAAATATTTTTGTATATTTCTTCCGGATTATTTCCTAAATTTCTAGAAAAGAAGATATTTTCTGGTTTTACATCAAGATGCACGAACCCTTTTGAATGGAGAAAGTCCAGGGCGTATGCAATTTCTTTGATAATCTCTTTAACAATAAGAGGCCAATAAGTGGAATATATAATTGATGTTGTTAATAAGTCCTTTGCTGTACCTCCTTCCATAAACTCCATTACTATTGCGGGTGGATAGTTGTAATATGTATTAACATCTCCCTTCAATGCTGATTTAATATTATTTGAATCTATGTAAAAGCCTAAAATTGTTACAAACTTTGGGTTTCTTGATAGTTGCTTTAACGTCTCAGACTCTTTAAACATCTCATCAAAGCTTGAAGAAGCGGATATAGTGAGTTGTGCGCGCGATAATTGGGATAGGGAGAAAACTTTTACTGCGTAAAACACATTATCTTTCTCAGCTTTTAGAACATAACCACTACCACCAGAACCGATGACTGAAACTACTCTGTATCCATAAAGTTCTTTTCCGATCCACAAATTAGGATCCCACTTATCTAGAGGTGGTAAATTCTTTTGTTGTTGAGATGCTAAAGCAACTTGTTGTTGTGCAACATAACTATTATACTCGATAATAATCTTCTCTCCTCTTTTTGCGATTCCCGAATAAGTTAAAGGCCTAAAGATGACATTACCTATTATTATATCTTTTGCATTCCACATAACTTCTAAGACATTTGGCATTGGAACTATTATTGGTGAGTTAGAATCTTTAGAAGTATACTCTACATTGTTAATAATTATAGACCATGAAGCATTCATTGGTAAACCTTTAGCATAAAAGTAAGAGAAACAATGAGGAAATTTATCTATTGGTAAGTTGTTAGTAGCTGAGAACTTTACCACTTTAACTTGTCCTTCTTTAGCTGTTATTGTTGCAGTATCTGGTACATAATATGTGCCGTTAAAGTACTGAGGACATAGTCTTATCTCCACTCTTTTCTTACCCCTTACAATACGATTAATAGTTGTAAATACACCGTTAACTTCTGCATAGCAAGTAGTTAAACCTTCAATTTTTACAACTGCAGGATATCCTTTTCCAGTGATCGCCCTAATATTTGCAAAAGCAAGAGTTGAGTAAATTGCGTAAGAGAATATTATAGGTTGTATACCAATATTTGTCACTAAATTAGGGAGTAAAAGAAATATTATATAACCAATTAGTATGATTAACTCCCATACCCAAGGAATTAGTATACCTAGAATTCCTATAGCAATACCAATGAGTGCATAAGTAGATTTAATGAAGAATAAAGGGATTAGAGAAAGTAAGAATGTAACTGGAGTTACGTATCTATAAAAGGAACCAATATAGGAAAATATAAGACCTAGAAGGAGTAAGGGGGATGAAAGGAGAAAACCGGGAGAAATTATGTATATAACAAAAGTACCAGCTGTAGCTAAAATAGATGTAGCAAGTAATTCCCTATTCATGGATAAAACTTTTCTTATCATTATATAAGTTTAATGTAACGAGTCCCTTTTGCTCATGAAATTGTATTTATTTTCTTGAAATTTTAAGTTTTTTAAAAAGATAACAATATCTGTTTTAAAACAACAGATCTTATTACCTAAAAACGGGAACTATTCATATAAATTACTAAGCAAAATAATTTTTCTTTACTATACTCCTCAAAAGGTATTACGTTATGTGGATAGCTTACCTCATGCCTCGTTTAATTTATATACTCATCTAGTATACTAACTCCCTCCTGGATAAATGATAAGTTATTATAGTTCTTAAGCAAATAAGTTGCATTATATTCAGAGAAATAGCTAGGACTTACAATGTGTCCTATTAGCATATATGTCCCTTTTTGATCACTAATAATTACAAAAGTTGGAATATGGGATGGATTTCCCATATAAGCTACTGGTTGAAAGAAACTTCCAGAGGCCCATTTTTCAGTTATGTATTCTTTTACATAAGGATAGAATTGTGGAAACTCTGTTTTTATTATTTCAAGACCATAATTTACGAAATTATTTACTATAGTTCCGTTAGCAGTAGCATTAAGGTAACGGTTATAAAGATATAGGAACTTGAAGTGAATAAATGCTTTTGAAGTAAAGTTTAAGAAAATTATTGCTGGAGTATTAGGATAAATATCGTTTGGATCTGAATATGAAATGTTAAAAGAAATTTTGCCATAATGAGATAAAAAAGCATAGAGTATCCAACTATCCGCAGCACCATAAGGACAACCGTACCAGCTAACAAAAACAATGCAAGTGAAATTACCTTCTGTATAATCTGTATTGCTCACTTTAAAGAAAGTATTAAGAGGTACTTCAAAAGGTTGAAGTAGATATGGAAGAATTAAGAGTAAGATAAAAAATGTTACTGCTGATAGAATAATTACATTTTTTATTTTCACAAGATGAAAATAGATTGTAAAAGCTTAAATCGTTAATGCTGAATCCCAAAATTGTATTTCATACTTTACACTTCTGTTAAATATTTCTGAGGCTAAATCCTTATCTACTTCAATTGAGTCTAGGTTTTCTAATATTATATCAACTCTCTTTTTGTAATCATCTGAGGAATAGAAAGAAGCCCAGGCTTTATACAGTTCGCTAGTAGAATTTACTACTTTTTTACCTATCTCGAAATAACCCCACATGCAAGGAGTCCATGCAACTAGAAACAATTCCCAACTTCTTTCTGCCCAATAGTTTAAATGCCTAGTATAAGCATAATTTACATCATTCATTTTAGTCCTTCTAATCTCATCTTGAGTTATCCCAAGTCTTGAGTAAAGATAATTATTAACTTCCGTTCCTTTATCTCTACTTGATAAAATTACATGTAATAATTTCAATGATTTATCTAGAGGAGCTAGAGCAGAAGCCCTAAGTAGAGCTCTTAACATTTCTTCAACATATTTAGCATCTTGCAGTAAATAATATCTGAATTTTTTCTGCGGAAGTGTCCCTTCAATCATTTCTTTTACAAATTCATGGTTAACATATTCCTCCCAAGGTGAGTTTTCCCTTAAGAATTCTGAAAGCCTCATCATTTAGAAAAATCTAATTTAGATATAAAAAATCCTTCAGTACCATGAATATGAGGATAAAATCTCATTACCCTTAACCAAACTTTACTTCTCATATAACCGTAATGTGTAGGATCATTAGTAAGCTTAACTAAATAATCTGAATATTTCTCTACTATTTTTTCTCCTTCTTCTGGGAATAGAGAACATGTTGAGTACACTACTGGTTTACGCAACTTTGAAGCTTCTCTTAGAATTTCCTTTTGTAATCTCGAAAGTTTAATCACATCATTCTTGTTTAATCTTAAGAAAACGCTTGGATCAGCGTTTATAGTACCACTGTTACTACAAGGAGCATCAATAAGGATTTTGTCAACTTCTTTTATTGGTAAATTTTCTCCATCAGCCACGATTAGCTCATAATTTTCTACGCCCATCTTTTCCATTAGTTCCCTTTGAACTTGTATCCTTTTTTCAGAAATATCTAGGGCTATGACATAAGCTTTATTATTAGTTAACTGTTGTATTAAAGAAGTCTTCATTCCCGGGGCACTACCTACTTCTAAAATTCTTTCATAAGGTTTAGGATCAAGTACTGTAACAACATAAACGCTAGCCTTATCTTGTATTACAATTTCGCCTTTCTGAAACTCTTCCGTCTTAGATATTCTAAAAGGGAAACGAGTTACTTGAAATAGAAAGTCAAAGTCGTCTCTTACTAGTTCAAAGCCTTTTTTCATTAACGAACTAATGGCCTCTTTAACATTAACTTTTAAAGTATTAACCCTAATCCAGGTTTTTTTGTGAAAAAGTTTCGAGAAATCATCCAATTTTATGTAGGACAATCTTTCCTTAACCCATTGTGGTAATGCTATCTTGTCTTCTTTAAGTGAATATGTAATAATCTCTTCTATTTCTTTATCAGGATATAGCTCTGAATAGTAGTAATAATTTTTAATCACTCGCAAAAATTCCTGATACAAAGTTTCTCTATTATCTTTTAGTTTCAGTTTTCTAAAAGAAATATCAAATGCTTTTTCAGGCTGAATTTTCATTTTCTTGATAAGATCTATAGCAAGAGAAAAAGCTTCTATTTTTCTGTTCATATCGGAAAAATCATTGTGTTTTTTCATATAGTCTTTTTAAAGTTATTTCATAAAAGTCTTATAGTAAGTAATGATTAACCTAGACAGTTATGTTGAAGCAAACATTAAGGACATGATTAAAATAGTTGGTTGTAATGAATGTTATTTATATAAATTTAATTTAATTTTGGATTATTCAAAATTTTTAAGTTTTATTATCTCTGATAAAAAGACTTTAGCTATTATTTTCCCTTCTGGTAGAAGTGATCGTGAAGTGCTTATATCGATGTCTAAAAATATCGCAAGAAGCAAGAATATATCATTATATGCTTTTCTAAGCGATCTATTAAGAGAAGACAGTTTCATAATCTGTTATAGGAGATAACATTATTCTCATTTAAATTTATTTAAGAGAAAAAAGAGAAAGAAATATTTATATTTTAGTTCTATTAAATTTTACATTAGGTGAACTGTAGTGGTAAACGTAGAATCAATAGAGTCTAGTGTTGCTGAACTTTTGAAGCTTTATGAATGTAAAGATTGTCATATTGTTAATTTTATACTTATTAAAAATATATATAGATTCTTCAAATTTATGTTTGATAATGAAAATGCAAAATTTATAGTAATCTTACCTAGTAGTAATAAAGAATTGGAAAAAATAATAAAGGGAATTGGAAAAAATAAAGTTAGGGTCTTTTACTCACTCAATCTAAAAGAAAATTCTTGTATAATATGTTCTTGTAACAAATAAAAACATAGATTCTTTTTACTTTTTCCATGTCTGAAATAAATATCTATCATTACTATTAATTGTCATTTAGATTAATTTTAATTTTGAGCATACTTATTTATATCAATTTTATTAATTAATAATAATAAAAGATAAAGGTTATACAATTAATTTTTACCCATGGTAAAAGTAATAATCTCTTGTATGGATTATAGGTTAACTGAGGAAATACAGAAGAGAGCTGATAATAATACATTAATATTTAGGAACGCTGGTGCTAATGTAAATGAGTTTATAGATAGATTAAAGGAGATTAAACCTGATGAAATAATATATTTACCACATACTGATTGTGCTGCAATGAAACTTGTGTTCAATGTTATAAAAAACAATGATAAAGTGAATGAAGAAGTTGAAAATAAATTAGTTAAACAGTTTAGAAAAGTCAAGTTTGAAACGTTAGAGGAATTAGAGAGAATAAATGCCTCAATAAATGAGGAAATGTTAAAACAAATTACAAATAATGTCAGGACTGAGTTAATAGACGTTAGTAAATTAAAATGGCCTAATAGAATAACAAAAGTCTATTTCTATCTACCAAATATGAGAGCAAAAGAAGTTGGTGCATATATATTACAATCGTCCTCGCTAAGTGATGTTTCTGCTGATATTTATATAGCTAAAGAAAAGTTAGGATTTAAGGAAATTTATGATTGTTCATCTAGTAATTGTAAGCAAATTTAAGAAAGGATTTTTATTATATCATCTATTATTTTTTGAATTTCTTCCTCATTTAGATTTTTACCTTCTATTTTTCCATCTTTTACATAAGTTACTGATGAAATTCCTCTTGTATTTATAACTAAGCTAATGTTAACTTGAGGCGATGAAATATAGATCTCTTCAATTTCGCTATTATTATCTCTTGTGTATCTCTGAATAACATAAACGTTCTTAGTCCTACCTCTAAGTTCATGCTTTTCCTCATCTACTACATCAACAAGTGATCTTATTTTCTCATGAATAACTTTTACATCCATACTAGGATAATGTATAAAAATAGGCTATTAATAATTTTTTATGATAAATATACTTCTCTTCGTAGAGAGGAAATAAACTTTTTTACATCATCATAGCTCTCCGCCGGTATTTCTGCTTCTTCGTTCTCACTCTTTATTACAAATTTCCCATTCTTTCTTTGTCCTTCTACTATTCCCGGTAGAATATTACTATCACTACTTGCTTTTCCTTGTAAATTAACTAACCCCTCAAGTAAATTAAACGCTTCTTCTATTAATTCTTTTGGATTCATTTCTAAATATTTATATAAGGTAGCGAAACTTATCTTAGCTTTATAAATTTGTTCTCCTTTATATACTAGAATTAGAATCCCACCATCTTCCACTACATCTAAAATGACTTTGAAGTTATCTTTCTCTTCAATTCTCGGTAACCTATTACCAAAATTTGAAATAGTAAATTTATACGCTTCTTCTTGAAGCCTTAAAGGATTATCTTTTATTATCTTTTTTACCTTATGTAAGGGCATATCATACTGTAATGATAGCTTAGTTGCATCAATAGGCAAAGGTTTAATTTCTGAAAGACGATTGAATAAAGCATTTATATCATTTATTGTTATTCCCCAAGCTTTAACTCGTACCCGGTCATTTTCCGCCTCAACTACTGAACCATAACTTACTCTTTTTGGCGATTGGTAAAATAATGATTTAATTATCTCATTTGCTTCCTCTTTAGTATCTGGCAATTTATCTATTTTGCCTTCAAACTCTACCTTTAGCCCTTGTGTTTCTATTTTTCCCTTTACACTATTTCCTTCAAAGATTGCATAGTAGTTTCCTGCAAAGATAACAACCCTATTCTCTTTTTTCTCAAAGTATATTTCACTCATAAGTAATTATTAGAAATAATACCTAAAAAGTCCTACTCAGTATGATAATCTCTTTTTTATCGTAAAAAATGAGATTAATAAAATTCAGAAAAATCCAGTAAACAGTAATTTTTGAAGAAAGTTTGTATATTAGATGGCGGACCTAAACATATTACTTACAATAATGAAGATAAATGACTGAAAAACCATAATAAAGGCTTCATTGGATCCACCTTAAGTTAATCTAATATGTTTTTCCACAGAGATTCATAGATTATTATACCGATATATTAACCTATATGAATTCCTAAGAGGATTAGTCTTGATTAAAAAAGATAAACTCAAATTAGGAAGGTAATTAAGTTTATGAAAGAAAAATCGCTCTCAGAATTCCTCGTCTAAAATCTAATGAAGTGTAAAAGTAAATTAAATTCAATCTAAACCTGACAAAACATGAGGCAAGCCTCGCCTTTTAAGGCGGGGTAAAGTTTAAAAATTATTTTGAATACTTTAAAGTGTGGAATACAAATCAACTAGGCATGCAAAGTACCTCTGCAACTACCACTTCGTATGGATACCGAAATACCGTAGGAAAGTGCTAACAGGCGAAGTTGCTGAATACACTAAAGAGGTACTAAGAACCATAGCAGAAGAGTTGGGCTGTGAAGTATTAGCCCTAGAAGTAATGCCAGACCACATCCACCTATTCGTTAACTGCCCACCGAGATACGCACCGTCATATTTAGCAAACTACTTCAAAGGAAAATCAGCAAGACTAATACTCAAGAAGTTCCAAGAGCTGAAGAAATCTACTAACGGGAAGCTATGGACTAGAAGCTACTTCGTATCGACTTCTGGTAACGTATCCAGCGAGACGATAAAGAAGTACATTGAAGAACAGTGGGCGAAAGAGAATGAAGAGGACTAACGTAGTTAAACTAATAGTAGACAAGCAAACCCACGAAAGACTGAAGGAGTTGGCTATTACCACAGCGAAGTGTTGGAACGAAGTGAACTGGTTAAGGATGCAACAGTACAAGGAAGGGGAGAGAGTAGACTTCAACGGTTCTGAGAAGACGGTATATTCAAAATACAAAACAGTGCTCAAAGTAAACGCACAACAAGTTATGAGGAAGAACGCGGAGGACTGGAGGAGCTTCTTCGCGTTAATAGAGATGAAAAAGGAGGGAAAACTACCGAGCTGGTTCAAACCGAGACCTCCAGGGTACTGGAAGGAAAACGGCAAGTATAAGCTCATGGTTATTATTAGAAACGATAGGTATGTGGTAAACGAAGAGAAGAGGGAAATTTACTTGAAGGACTTCCACCTCACCCTCAAGTTTAAGGGGAAACTCAAGTGGAAAGGAAAACAAGGCAGACTAGAGATAATCTATAACGAGGCAAGGAAATCGTGGTATGCACATATACCAGTGGAGTTAGAACATAAAGTAGAGAAGGGTAATTTGACGGCTTCAGTAGACTTAGGCATAGTTAACCTAGCTACAGTGTACGTCGAAGACGGGTCGTGGTACTTGTTTAAGAGTGGGTCTGTTTTATCCCAATACGAATATTACAGCAAGAAAATACAAGTTGCCCAGAAGACCTTAGCGAGGCACAAGCAGAGGAGAAGCAGGAAGCTGAAGCTCTTGTACGAGAAGAGGAGTAGGTTCCTAAAACACGCCTTAAACAGCATGGTTAGGAAGGTAATGGAGCTATTGAAGGATAAAGGAGTAGGCAAGATAGTTGTAGGTCATCCTAAAGACATAGTGAGGGGTCGTGGAAATAAGCTGACGGTCAACTTCTGGAACTACGGCTATGTCATCAAGAGGTTTAAGGGAGTCGGGGAGGAGGTTGGCATAGACGTTGTCGAGGTCAGTGAGGCTTACACTTCAAAGACTTGTTCCCTGTGCGGGGAAGCCCACAAAAGTGGGCGTATTAAACGCGGTTTGTTTAAGTGTCCCCGCACGGGGAAGGTAATAAATGCGGACTTAAACGGTGCGATAAACATCCTACATATCCCCGAGTCCCGAGGAGCTAGGGGCGGAGGGCAACCCCTAGCTAGGGATAGGGGTAATGGGCTGAAGGCCCAGCCCGTGGTCTACCGCTGGACGAACGGAGCGGGGTGGGTGTGTATAACACCCACTAGCTATGAAGTTGTGAGGATGAAGGTGGTAAACCACAAACCTGTGAACCACCCTAAGGGAACCCTCGCCCTTTAGGGCGGGGAGGAGGTCAGTTGTTCGATTTTAGGATATTTTCAAGGGTCTTCAAGTAATGTAATAGAAATTGAAGTAGTGCATATACACATTAAGCAATCTTTTATTATATTTTTCTTAAGATGTTATACATTCTAACATCTTTCTATCTTAGGGATATAAAGCAAACCCTCTCCAATTCTTTCGAATTCTATTACCCCTATTCTGTAAACGTGATGGTTTTCAAATACCATAATCCACACTACTGGGGTTTCGTTTAAGTTAAAGCCTTGACTTAAAAAGACCCAGTTATTGTTTGGAGTCGATATTGCATCTAAACTTACTCTGAAGGTTTTATTTTCCGTATATATTGTTGAATTCAATAACATTACCCAGAAAGTTTTAGCGGAAAAACTGCTATATATTACTGGTGGTGTAATGTTTGGTAAGAAGGACTGAGGGAGATAACTACAAGGATTTGCTCCTAATGGAATTACTCCAGAGGCGAGAAAAACTCTTCCAGAGTAATCTGGAATTGAAACTTTAATGGAAAAACTTAGGCTAAATGTTGTACTGTTAATTCCGTTGACGTTAACTTTAGGTGTTGTAACACTTGCAGTAAAAGTATTTCTCATCTCCTTAATGCTAGGAGGAAATATTGATGGAAAGTTTATCCAAAATAAAGATACTATAACTATCACAGATATTATAATGACTACATATGTTAACTTTCCCATGATCATAAATTAAAAATATATTTATAGTTATATAATTTAAAGTTTTCTGATCTTTTTATTAGATTTTAGCAAAGTGATGCATTTAATAATAAATATGGTATTTTTCACATTAATTACGAAGGGAAAACGCTCTAGCCTTGGGATAAGGTTTTGGAAAAAGTCAAAAATATTTGATCATTAAATCATACTCTTAATCTACAAATGTCGTTTTCCCTTTGTATTTACTATGAAAACACTACATATTTTGACTGCACTTCAAGCCAGTATTAGCTAAGATTAGAGGTTTACCTTTTAATCCATGTAGTGATTTGGGAAGGATTACTTAGGCTCTTAAGACCTATTATTATACAAAACACTCGAGACTATACTCAGACAGTCAAACATCATCATTAATCAGTTCCGCGGCACCTCAGCACTAAAGAAATTGAGAGTTAAAAAATAAAAAACTAATCTTAAATCTTTAATTTCCTTGCTATTTTTTCAATTTCTATTCTAGATATGGTAGATTGAGCCATAACGATATTAATTGAATCTTGTAAACTTGAAACCACAGTAGTCCTTCCTCTTATTAAAGTTAAAATAACATTAAATAACCATGCAACTGTAGCTAAATCAGCTATTATTGCACCTACAGTTGATAAAACTTCACCAGAAATAAACGTAGAGGTTAAAGGATAAGTCTCATCTCTTCTTAATAAACCAGTTAGTCCTAGTTCATCAAACCCTATAACTACCATTGATGCCCCAAACAAATAGCCCCAGAAGTGAATCCACATTAACTTTGCGGAATACCATTGCCTTCCAGTCATCATTGGTATCATTAAATATAGTATTGCAAAACCAGCTGGGACTATAGAGAGTAATATAAAACCATGAAAATGACCGACAACCCACATAGTTTCATGGATTACAGCATCAAAAGTTATTGTTGCATTAGAGATTCCAGTTACACCAGAGAAAATTGAACCAGTAAATGACATAACAGTAAATGCTGTAAGAATATTCCATGAAACTTGTGCACCTTTAGCTGTAGCCCATAAGTTAAGGAATGTCATTAATGAAGGTAAAACTACCCCATAAGTAAGTATCTCAGTAAGGACCTTTATTGCTATTGGCAAATCGACCATATATAAATGGTGAATGGGCACGTTGTTAGAGAAAATTAAGTAAAGTACTGCTGCAACTCTACCCATTCTGTCACTGTAGAGAGGTTTATTAGCTAAAGTTGGAATTAATAAATACATTGCAGCAACGGCTGGCAGCCAAGCCATATAAACTACCGCATGCCATAGAATTCCAAATGCAATTTGGTTAGCAATTACATTTAATCCAACAATACCGGCAAAAGCTAATATATCCCAAACATTAGCTACAGTTTCACCAGAGTAACCTATAGCATAGAGTAATATATCCATTAACACAAATACTAAAAAGATCGGTAACTTTTCCTTAGTAGTTTTACTTGCAACGTAATAATGATAGCTCAGCCAAATAGTCTGCATATATGTCGCTATATCAATTAACATCCAACCATAATACCATAATGGTGAAACTACATAAAGTGAGTAATTAGGGATTCCAAGGGGCGATAAATAATACCAGCCTTCTGCAGAAAAATAGTTATCAAATCCTTGAGCTGCTGTTATTAGAATAGGTCCTTCAAGTAACATAAATGCAATGTTGAAAAGTATAAATGCAAGGTTGTATATCCACTTTGCCCTTGGCTGTATATTTAACATTTTAAACGTGAAATAAGTAAAAATTGCAAACTCTAGTTGCTGTGCAAAACCAAATAAATCTCTCATACCATGAAGTGTTATAGAGGCATAATACTCTTGTGGCGTTAGGGGTAATAATTGCATCAAACCCCAAGATGCCTCCTGTATTCTAACCATTAAAGCGTCAATAATTCCTAGTAATCCCCATATGATACTTAGCACAATCATAGCCATTGTTATTTTTGTGATCCAGTCTTTATCTAACTGGAACAGGTTCACGATGAATTTTATTAAACCGTTCATGTGAACAGAGTTGAATTGCGATATTAAAAATTTGTATTATAAAATTTTTGGCGAAATTTTACATTTATAGTATATCAAAAATTTATGAAATTTATGAAATCTCATAAATCAAGCTGAAAATAAAATTCCTTTCTCACTAACCCTAATGTTTTTAGCTACTTGAAATAGAATAGACTTTATAGTAACCGAGTTTAAAAGAATATTTGCAACGTCCCTATTTCCAGAAATACGATAAGTTACCTCCTCAGCAGTCATTTCATTTCCAGTAATTAGATCCTTGACTTTTTGAACTAACTTTTCATTAAAAGAGATATTAAAATCTAATAACTCTTCCATCTTTCTCTTATTAGTATAAATTGGACCATGAGCGATAACAACATAATCAACACTCTTAATCAACTCTTTTATTTTATAAAGAGAATTTAACGCCTCCCAAAAGTCAGTATAAAAAGGCACTCCAAAATTTTCAAGCACTTTTTGCCCAAAGAACGCATCACCAGCGTAAAGCACACTATCTACTATGTAAACTGTATGACCGGGAGTATGTCCGGGCAATTTTATTTTCTGTATTTCTACATCTTTAAAATCTTCGCTCAAGTTATCTTTTATGAAATCATATGTAAACAAAGGTGAATCTTTAGAACTAAAGCCGTAAATCATAGCCCTTCTTCCCATTAATGTTAAAGCCCAGTAATCTTCTTTCGGTAAATACTTAACATTAGCCTTTTTTAATAACCCAGCAATATGATCACTATGTCCATGAGTTGCTAATTGTACTTCAGCACTTATATCAAGGTTTGAGTTTCTACCACCAAGGTCTATTACAACTCTATTATCATAAATCAAAGTATTAGGACTTCCAGGGATAACTTCTACGTTTTTAGTAAATTTCAAGGTCTTTCACTTCCGGCTTAACTAAACTATATAATTCAATACTCTTACTTAAATCATCTTCCTTTGTAGTTAATCTGTGATTATAAACATGAATAATATTCTTCATTACTTGCAGTGAATAGTATTTGCTTGCCGAAGAGATAATTAATGCAGACTCTTCTGGTCTTTCCCTCATTAGTCTAATGCCCTCTTCATAAGCCTCAATTACTTCTGTTGGATAGGTTTTTGAATAAATAACACATTGTGGTACAAAATGGTTAAGTTTCATCATTTCATCCTCGAATAGCTCTCCTAATTTGACTTCAATACCGACTAATGCTAATTTCCCCTCTTCTGCTCTCTTTAGAGCATCTTCTGGAGTAGTATTAACCACTTCCTTTTTGTTAGTTAATTTTGCATAAACTCTAGCATTATAGTCAGCTAAAGTCCCTTGCCTAATCGTGTAAATTATCTCAGAGTTCTTATTGCCTATTAACGAGTACATTTTAACGAATACTCCCGCTACGATTCTATACCCTTTTAACCTGAGTTTTGCCACATTTATAATTGAATCAAGAACAACGTCTCCAATCTCATTTGTTTCACAACTGTTTTTTAGTTCAAAGTTTACTTTACTTAGTACTTTAGCAACTAATAAGGGGAACGAGACCGGGCCTGCAAAAGGTGCAGTAACTAACATAAAATATCATTTAGAATAGAGGCTAATTATTCTTATTAATCGTTAGTTACTGCTTGGATCCTTTAATTCTCTCAAGTTTTAGGTCTCATCGGCTTTTATTAAATTCAAAATGAAGCATCTACAAAAATCCATAAGGCAACCCGTTAGTGAAAGATTTAAAAAAGTAAGGTTTTTATCTGTGATTGTGAAAGTTGGAGAATCGTTAGAAAAAACTTTTATCGTAAAGCCTGAGCATTCGGCATCTGCTGTCTCAAGTGGTGCAGTTAACGTATTATCTACCCCAATAATGATAGCATTTATGGAAGATGTATCCTTTACCTTGGCTCAAAAATATTTAGAGAAAGGTAAGACTACTGTAGGATATCACGTTGATGTTAAGCATTTAGCTCCAGCACCTATTGGAAGTGAGGTTAGAGTGAAATCAACATTAATTGAAATAAATGGTAAGAAGCTTAAATTTAAGGTTGAGGCATATTATAAGGATAAGAAGATTGGTGAAGGAATTCATGAAAGAGTCATTGTTGATACAGATGAGTTTATGAAGAGGGTTAATGAATGAGAAGTCTAGTTATTCATGGAAAGGGCTCTTCACCAGAGAAAGTAGAGTGGTTAGCTAAACCATTAAGATCTTTTGGTGAGGTTATTGTACCCGATTTTGAAATTGAAGTAAAGGAAGGTGTCGAAAAAGCTTTACAATATAATTTTGACTGTATTGCTGGCCATTCAAGAGGAGGAACTATTGCACTAATTGTTGGAGCGTTGAAAGGTAGTTGTGTTATTGCAGTTTCAGCACCTTCAGATAGGAGAAAGCAAAAGGAGTATCTTTCTAAGTTTCCTCAAGGAACTATACAACATAAGATTTACGAAGATTTAATAAAACTACCAGACTACGAATTCGATTACTCACCTCTAAAATATGCTGACAAATTAAAAGACGTATTGTTAATTCACGGAGAGAATGATGAGATAGTATCTAAGGAGCATTCAATTGTAATGTGTGAGGAGATAAAGAAATATGGCGGCAATTGCGAACTGCATATTATCCCCAATATGAAGCATACGCCACTAGGGCAGCAATATTCAACAATCTGGAATATAATAGAAAATTGGATAAGAAAAAGATTACAGAACTCCAGTCAATAAGGAAATCATATCTTATATATGACATTGATTGTGTAACTCCATAGTGTCGTCACTAGGGTATAAATTTATTAATTAATGAAAATCTCATAAAGACTAGATATTAAGATAAGGTTTTGTATATCTTAATTTAAATATAGAAATATAAATACCCTAATGAGATAGTGTCGTCATTAAGCTACAAATTCTGGGATTAGCCTTCTCTCCCACAAGACTAGTGCTATAGAATACTTCACCATATTTATACTCCTGTTAACAGCCTTCGTAGCCCTCTTGAAACGTACAAGCCTATCCCTCAGTGAGGAATGAAGCCCCTCGTTGGGATTAACAAGTGAGACTACCGTGTGGTTTTTTAACCAAAAGTAAACGTTGTAATCATCACTCACCCACCTACCATCATCTGGCACGTAGTCCTTGACCTCACGAAAAGTATTCTCGTCCCTATCACCCACAGAGTAAATTATGTATAACCCTAGCCTAGTGTACACATAACAAGTGAATACCCACTTGTAGAAAGCCCTAGTGTTTCTGTACAAGTATGTCCACATCTCATCAACAACCTTAGTAACGACCTTACCCTTGACCAGCTCTTTAGCCTTATTCCACAAGTCCACTAGCTTCTCATATTTCCTCTTACCATAACGCTTAATCCAAGTGAAAACAGTACCCAGAGGTACGTTAAGAACCCTAGAAATAGCTCTCATACTCATACCATTAGTATACATCCTCAAAGCCTTCTCCCTCACCTCCTTAGAGTGGTGGTGATAAATTGCGTCTGCAAGGAAGTACTTACCGCAATCCCTACACAGAAACCTCTGCCTACCAAGAGGCTTACCGCACTTAACGACGTGATGACTACCACAAGAGGGACAAGCTAAATCTTGCCTAAATACAGGCTTCCTACCCATAAGTAATACTCGTAATACAAATATAAATAGCTTAATGACGACACTATCCCCTAATGACGACACTATGTGTAACTCTAACAATTTATTTAAGATAGGAATAAGATTTTACTGTTTTAAGATAAAAACTTTGCAATTTAGTTATGTTTTTTTTTAAAAATATCAATTCTCTTAGAGTTTTTAATGAAATTTTATTCATTTCAACAATCTGATTGATACTGTTTCATTCAGAAAATTAAAACGAAGTAGTAAAAGGATTTCTATACATAAGAAGAAATACATAACGTTATATTACTCTGTGCTTCTTAAATATTACCCATTCCTAAACATATATGTTTTTATTTTATCTCCTTCAAGCACTAGATACAGTGAATGAAGTATACCTTCACTATATTCACTGCCTGGATTAAATACCATTGTCCTACCTATCTTATCAAATCCTCTAGATTCATGTATATGCCCATGAAGTCCAACTAATGGCTGATACTCTTCAATTATCTTTCTAACACTCTTTGAACCTACATGGGTAAATACTATTTCTCCTCCTTTTACTACTGGCTTAAGATTTTCATCTAGGAGTGGCGCATTATCAAGATGTGTATTAAATGGTGGAGCATGAAAGTTATAAATAGCCTTACTTTGATCTTCTATTTTATTTACAATTTCCTTTAAATTTTTATAGAGTGTTTCTTCGTCTTGTTCTCTTGGTGTATGCCAAGGAGTTGGATTAACATAGCCATAAGATACCATCTCATGGTCGCCTATTCTTATTACCTCTCCTTCGGCCTTATGCATTATATCGCTTTCAGCTATAACATCAAATAAGAATTCTGGATCATCATTGCCTAAATTAACGTAAATTGGTATATTTGTTCCTTTAAGTTTCTCCTCAGCAATTTTTATCCATCCTCTTACAACTTCACTCATTGCTTGTTTAAATTTCTCATCTACAATCTTCTTATTATTTTGCATCTCTTCAAACTCTTTCTGATCAACTATAGTATAATAGTTTCCTTGATTTCTGATTTCATCAATAACTTTTTGTAAACCATCTCTTCCAAATTCTTGGTTATCTAACTTGTATCTTCCGTTACCAAGATCTACAATTGCGAATAACGCTTTTCCAGCTAAATCGCCCCCTATTATGAAAGCATCAACTTTGAACTGTAATCCAGCATTTAAGAACTTTTTAAATACAATATCAGAGCCGTGTAAATCACTTGTATATAAGATTTTTATCATTTGTTTTTTGTCAACTTGAGGTTCAGCTTTTCTTCTAAAAAGCCCCACTGGATAAATTTCCCCTTTACATTTAAATATTTAATCTATCTTCACTTTTTGGAAAGAATGATTTTTAGTTGTTTCATAATATCTGGTTTATCTGTAGCTATTGCATCAACACCATAGTAAACCATCTTTTCCAAAATACTAACGTCATTAACTACCCATGGTATTAGGAAGAACTTATTTCTTTTCAGTTCATGAACTTCTGTTCTATTCAATAGATTATATTTAGGCAACATAGCATAAGCTTTAATACTCTTAGCAATCTTTATCGGCGATGGAAGGGAAGAATAAATTAGTCCTATCCTTTTTCCTCCGCTTTCCTTAATTTTCTTTAACGAATCATAATTAAACGAAATGAATATAACGGAATCTAATATATTGAAACCTTTTACCTCATTCACAATCTGTTCCTCATACCCGCTTTCTTTTATTTCTAATAAATAAAGATCTGCTTTTACCTCACTTAATACTTCAGAAAGTAAAGGTATTTTTTCTCCGTGAGAGTCAAGTTTCTTAATCTCGTCTATAGTCATTTCACTCACTTTTCCTTTACCGTTTGTAGTTCTATCCACAGTTTCATCATGAATAACAATTATCTTTCCATCTTTTGTCCTTCTTAGATCCATTTCTATTCCTTCACAACCCATTTCAATAGCTCGTTTAAAAGCCCTTATAGTATTCTCTGGCTCATAAGCTGATGCTCCTCTATGTCCTATGCAGATCATATGAAAATGTAAATAAAGTTAAAATTTATTTCTTCCTCTACTAAACCAATGGATAAAAAGTTGATAAAATTTTTATCGACGACAGAAGGGACTTTGAGCATTATAAAGAAAGCACCTCCATCAGATGATAAATTCAAAAAATTAATAAAAAAAGTAATTATAGATGAATCTAAGCTTATTGAGAATATTCTTCTTGGAGAGGATATGATCAATGCGATGAAAGTTGGTTATAAAAATGCCATTTTAGGTTTTCTTCATTCTGCTGAAGAGAATAACAGGTTTCTAATAGAGAGAGCATCTCTTTCAACATTTATTACTCATACAACAACTGCTTATTATGAAGCATTAAAGAACATGGATTGGCATAAGCTAGTAGATGATGGTTTTATAATCCGTTCTGGTGGAGAAGCATTAACTAAAATAAGAAAGTATGCCGGAATAAGGGAAGTGAATGCTACTACTATTTACTTTACTGGCGTACCAGTTTGTGAGAAGCATCTAAAATGGGAGAAATATGCAATGCCTATTCATGAAATTTTTTCAGAATTAGGAATGAAAAGGAATAAAAAGGAGATAAAATGTAAATACTGTAAAAATGATGCAAAATATTTTATATTAGCCATGCCAAAAGCTAGTGCATTAATAGCCTTAGCTTGTGAAACAATAGGTAAAAATTCTAATTCTCTCTTAAAAATATACGCAAATCTTTCTAGGATTCTTCACCCATACGGTTTTACTAACCTTGACAAAGATATAGTTTTCACAATTTGGGCAAGGGATTTGTTAATGATTCTTTCAGAAATCAATGAGCTTCTTTTCCCTTGCGACTTCAAAGAGAGAAGAGGAAGCAGTAACAACAGGAAGTCTGCCCTCCAATTCCTTAAGGATTGGAAGAGTAGAAAGAATAGTACAAGCAATATAAATGGCGTCAGCTGAGGACTGATGAGCAATCTTTGTAGCCTCGATAATCAACTCATGCGGAGTAGAAGCTATTGCCTCGCCACCAGTTCTTCCTAGGCTTATAGAGCCAACAATATCAAATCCCCAATCTCTTAGCCACTTAATTTCGTATTCATGTCTTCTTTGATTATAAGGAGTTATAACATAAATTTTCTTAGCATTTAATTCCCTCAGTCTAGTAATAATTGTCTCAGTAGCAATAAGAACTGGTTTAGAAAAGAACTTTTTCATCTTTTCCATTCCTGGTCTATAAAAAACTCCATATGACCTAGCGTAAAATATAACATCAGCTAATTCTACTTGCTTCTTTATTTTCTCTAATTCTTTAAACATTCTTTCCTGTTCATCTTTCCTTATTCCATGTCCAGGGTAGTATTTCATTGTGAAAATCCTAAACTTGCCTGGATATAGATCATTAACATCTCTGGGCAGTGTAGGATTTTCCTCAGAAATTATTAATGAAATCATAAAGTACTCATATCGTCTTACTGATTTATCTTTTTCTTATCCAATTTTATATTATATCTTAGCTTAGTAATAGTGATATAACAATAGTGACATACTTTGTATTTTCCGATTTTTTAACTATAATTAATTAGAAGATTACGCTTAGTTTTAGATATATATTCTACTAGACTTTAGAGGATAAAATATTATTCTTAGGTAAGGGGGCAACCTAGGGATATTCTTGACTGTCCGTTTAATTATAAATTGCAGAAAGAGTCAGTAATTGTTATTGTTTCCTGCTAACATAAAAAATTTAGTGTAAGTTTATGATGTGGGCGAGGCCAGATTGCTTCTTACCTCCTTTCCTCTTAATGCTGATAATACTAATCCTACGAATAGAATAATAGCCCCTAACACTAGTGCTGAATGTATACCAGTAATAAATTGAGCTGGTATCTTACCATTATAAGTCCCTAAGAATACTTCAAATGCCACATATCTTGGAACTGTAAGAGATGAGATAGTTATTGCTAGCACATAACTTAAAAGCAAACCCATATTTGATAAAGTTCTTTGTAAACCAGAAACTCCACCGTAAATTCCTCTTCTCGCATTAGCCATTATAGCACTATTATTTGCTGGATAGAAAAATGATGAACCAATACCCCCTACAAGGCTAGCAAATATTATGTCAATTAAAGGAGTATTTATACCAGTAGCTATACTTATATAAAGGAATATTGCAATAATCATTAATCCCATTCCTAGTGTTGCGGGAATTCTCGAACCAATCTTATCAGATAGCCTACCAGTAAATGGTGCAATTAAACTGGCAATTACATAACCTGGAACTAGCAAAAGCGACGCTTGAAAGGGAGTTAGTCCTCTAACACCTTGTAAATACATAATTATTATAAACGCGACTGATAAGTAGCCGAGGCTTTGGAAAAATGACGCAAATAATGAATAAGTTAAAACTCTGTTTTGAAATACGGAGAAATCAATTATAGGATTCTTTACTCTTTTCTCTACAAAAAGAAATCCTATGAAGACTATTAATCCAACTAGTATCATTATTTCATTTTTAAGAACTAAACCTTCTCCCGCAATGTCAGCTGCACCATAACTTATTAAAGATAAGGAAGAAGCAAGAAGAACTGTTCCGGGGATATCAAATCGTCCTTCAGTAACCTCTTTTGCTCTTATAAATTTAAAACTCAAGATAGATGCTACAATACCTATTGGAATATTAATATAAAAGATATATCTCCAACCGATAAATGTAGTTATAATCCCACCTAGAATTATACCAAGCATTGCTCCAACGTTCCAACCTATTGATGTAAATCCATAGGCCTTACCTCTTTCATTAGGAGGAAAGTTATCTGCAATTACAGCACCACCAGTTGACTGCATCATAGCTCCGCCTAACGACTGAATACCTCTAAACGTTATTAAAGAACCAATATTTGGTGAAGCACCACACAATGCGGAACCAATAGTGAAGACAACAAATCCCCAATTATACACTTTATCCCTACCTACCTTGTCGCCTACTCTGCCTAACTGTGTTGTTAGGACTAGAACTACAAAGATATAAAGAATTATTACCCAAATTGCAGTGAAAAAGTCTGTATGCAAATCTTGGACTATTACTGGCAAAGCTAAAATTACTACAGTACTATCCACAGCAGCCATCATAGTTCCAAGCATAACTATAGCAAGAATAATGTTCCTTTTATCCATAAAATATTCTCTCATAGTTATTTAATAAGTGTTTCGGGTCTGAACTATTAAAAAAATACTAAGCCCTAGTTATGTTTACATTCTTAACTAAAATAAAGGGAGATATAGTAGGTAATGGAGCATCCCACCATTTCACAGCAAAACTCTCTTTAGAAACTTCTTCTATGTTTTTTAAAATTCTAGGAATATAATCAGAAATCCTAATCCTTCCAGCATTACCTATGGGTTTACCATCTTTGTAGACAATTACAGCATCCCTACAAACTGTTGAGAAAGCTCCCTCTAGATAGTTCTGATACCTAGTATACCAATTATTATTGATAAAGATTACATTACCAGAAAGAAGAGAATCAAACTTTACGTTACCACTTTTAACTTCAATTCCGAAAGAAACCGGAGAAATAATACCAGCATTTCCAGTTGACTTAGCATTCATTAGTTTTGCCAGCTCATTATTATAAAGTAACGTTTGAAATATACCATTTTCTATTAAAGGTTTATCATAAGTAAACGTTGCTTCATCATCAAATTCTCTAATACCTAACTTATTAGGAACATCGTAAATACTTAACTTCTCGCTAGCTATCTTATCACCTTGCTTTACATTGTATAGGAATGACGAACCAGTATATACACTAAATGCTGAAGCGAAATAACTGAAATCACTCATTAAGTTTCCAACAACCAGCGGTGAAAGCACTAAATCGTATTTTCCATCATAAACCTTTGTCTCTCCATCTATTGAAGCTAAGATATTTGCTTGTTTTATGCTGTCCTTTAAAGGTGATAAAGAATCTGAATAGAAAGCCCATTGGCCAGAATAGTTCTTATTAAAAGCCCTAAAGTACCCATCCGCTGAATATTTTACAGTTAATCCGTTAAAACCTTTTGAAGTAACCAAAGAGATAGAATTCTCACTCACTTGAAGTACTCCAGATAGTGGAAACTCAGAGGAGTAAATGTCTTCAACAATAGAACTTATGTCACCTTTCTCTATGACATCTTTTAGATTAGAATAACTGATAGATTTTAGCTCTCTGTCATTATCACTAAAAACTGGTGTCAGGAAGGCTTCTTTGACTACATTAAACATTTCCTTAATTTTTTCAACATCTATCTCACCATTTGAAGATACTGCTAAATACTTATTCCCTTTTCTTACTATAACATTTAATTCAGTATTCACAAGCCTTTGAACTTCTACAATTTCACTGTAAACAAACTTAACTAACAATTTCCTAGTCTTAAGTTGAAGAATACCAACTTCATCAAAGCCTTTTAAACTTTCCATTAACTTAATTAGCTCCTCATTCATAACCTCTCACCTTTACGGAAATATTCCTTAATCTCATATTTGGCCCACCCATCCAAACTGGGATACCTTGATCCGGATCTCCTTTTCCGCAGGTACCGTAGTAAAACTTTAAAGTATTATCTATAGCGTCAATTGAAGATAGGAATTCAAAAGTTGTGCCCTCAATAACAGGGAATAATAATGGTTCTTTAATTTCACCATTTCTAACTTCATAAGCTTCCAGACCTATATAGCGTTGACCGATTCTCAGATCATCAATATTCCATTCCATATAGGATTTTAGATAAATACCGTCCTTAACGTCTTCAAGAAGCTCATCAAATGTAAAATTACTAGGCATAAAGAAAGTGTTAGACATCCTAACTAACGGCTCTCTATCAAATCTTGAAGCCCTAGCAGAACCATTACTATTCACACCGAATTTATATGCTGAAAATCGATCTTGAAGTAATTCGTTTATCTTTCCATCTTTTATTAAAAACTTAGCCCTAGCCTTAATACCTTCATCATCAATTAAGTAAAATCCAGAACTGTTAGGAAGCGTTGGATCATCAATAACATTAACAATGTCAGAACCAATTTTCTCACCAAAATTTCTATTAACTAAATAACTTAAACCAGCTTGAGCCGATTCCCTACCAAGAACTCTGTCAGCCTCAAATGGATGACCTACAGACTCATGAGCCATTATACCAGATAGCATATTACTGAATATTACATCTTTTCTTCCAGGAGTAACTCCTTTACCCTTTGTAAGTACTTCATCAACGTTTCTGATTTTCTCGGCCAATGCATTTTCTATGTCCCAAATTTTTATCAACTCAAAACCTCCACTACCTCCAAATTCCTCATAAAATGTTGCACTAGCCTTATCACTAACCATTGAAACACTTGCTGAGACATGAATTCTTGGCACTAACCCATGAACAGTAGTACCGTCTTCAAACAAAATATTCTTATCCTCAACTGATTCAGAATAACTGAAAATGACAGAAACTATTTTGGAATTAACCTTTATATTTTTTAGACTATTTGCAATATTAACAAAAATTTTCTGTTTTTCTTCAAGTGGCACATCTTTTATTTTCTCCTTTTCATTAACTGAGTATTCCCCGCTTGTTCTCTGATCCAAAGAGTAGCCTTTTTCCCATTCTTTTAAGGAAAATGACAAAGGAGATAGATCCTTTACATCTGAAGAAGAAGTAAAGTACATAACAGAATCCTTAAATGCTCTAACACTGTAACCAGAATGACTGACACTAGCTAAACCAGCAGGGGAACCGTTAATAACAAAGAAGTGGGTAGAACTTATTTTATGTTCCCTTACCTCAACATACTCGAATTCAGAAAACTTTTTCAGAATCGCATTTAGATCCATAAGTTATTTAGGTGTATACTAACTATTATAAATTCCTTTACATAAGACTTTTGCTTTCAACTTAATAAGACCTCTAATTTGAATAATTTAAGTGCAAAAATAGTAGTACATTACTTAAAGATATTAAGGAAAATCTGATTCCTAATGTAAGTAAAGTATTTTTCTGTATAGTACTAAAATATTTCTTCATGAAAATAATATTTAAGCTCTGTATTTCTTAGAAGCTAGTAAACATCTAATTTAACTTCCTTGGGCTATACTGAAGCATATCTTTAATAAAATCGTTGTTTAACTAGATTTATTAAAAGATTTTTCTTTATTAAAAATTATATACTAGATTAATGTATTGCTATATACTAAAATTTATAGAAATGCAAGTAATCTAACGCAAGCAGTATAATTATTTTCTCCCTGAGTTTTATTTTCATTATATTATGAAGAACGTTTTCTACTTCGCCCTAAACCTTTTCGTTTTTTAGATTAATTCTTCTTCCTGAGCTAAATCTAATAAAGATATGTTATAATTTTATTCTATGGCAGAATACTTAAAAGAGAACGCAATTGATTTCTTTAATAACGCTAAGGATAACCTAAGTAAGGGTAAATATAATCTTGCAATGTTTAGCCTTGAACAAGCATTACAACTTTCTCTGAAATATACGCTTTATCAACTTACCGGAACTTTTGAGAAAACTCATGACGTGAAGAGATTAATGAAACAAGTTATTGAAATAACAAAAAATAAAGAATTAGAGAGGATAATGAACGAGCAAAATGTACTTTTAGATTTAATTGAGCAGTCATATATTACAGCAAGATATTTACCTTATAAATATGAGGAAAATACTGTTGAGAAAGCTTTGAAAGTGGTCGAGGAGATTCTACATGTATTGGGAATTATATAAGTGGTGGAGTCAGAGAAAGGAGATCCTCGCTAAGGCTAGGGATTACGTTAGAAAAATAAAAAGGATATGTGTTGAGAATATTGATCCAGAATGTAGAGTGATACTCTTCGGTTCAATAGCTAGAGGAAATTACAGAATTGATAGTGATATAGATGTACTTATTATAACTGAAAAGGGAAAGAGTGCTTGGGATAAAGCTGTAATATCTTCGCTAATTAAAGAGAAGATAGGTTTTGGAGATCCGCTAGAACTTCACGTTGTAACAAGAAAAGAGTATGAGGAGTGGTATAAAAAGTTCATTGACGTTTATGAGGAATTTTGATCCCACTATAATTTATCATATTCGTATTTATGGGCCTTATACTACTAATTGTGGGACTTTTGATTCTGTCTCTGTACCTATCTGAGACCTAGTTCATGGAATCAAATAAGAAGTTCTTTATATTTTCTATGTAATTTTTAGAGAAATTTATTGGCTGAGGAAATATGAGAGTCTATAAAAAGTTATCAAAGAATGGTCTTCTACTAGGAGAAAATAAAGAATTCTATCTTAATAAAAATTATTTAGATTTTTTCTCATCTGGATCTTCTTTCTCTTCTTGTGCCTCTTCTCTAATTTCTTCTTTCTTTATCTGCGATTCTGGTAAAGTAGCTAGTAGTTCAGAATATGCTACTTCTCCATGCATTGCATAATCACCGATAGCTAATGTATCAGGTGGTGCTTGCAATGGTATGAATAGTCCTATTAACTTTAACAGACCAAAAGTTATTGCAAAATCATAAACAAATACTACTGCTGCAGCGGCAGCTTGTATTCCTAGTTGATATAAGTTACCATATAAAGCACCTTTTAACGTTGGATCCACATATTGTGTCACATTTGGATCTGCGAACACACCAGTTAACAATCCTCCCACTATTCCTGCAATACCGTGAGTAGAGAATACTCCTAATGTATCATCAACTTTCAGTCTAGGCTCAAATTTATACAGAGATAACCATGGTATACTTCCAGATGCAATTCCAATAAGCATTGCTTCCCAACCATTTACATATCCTGCAGCTGGCGTAATAGCTACAAGTCCAGTTATTGCACCACTTGTTGCACCCACTAATGTTGGTTTCTTAAAGAATGCCATATCCATTAACATCCAAGTTATTGCACTAACAGCTGTTGCAATATTTGTATTTAATACTGCTATTGCAGCATCGATTGTTGCACCACCGGGATCACCACCGTTAAATCCATCCCATCCTAACCAAATTAAACCAGCTCCTGCAAGAACTAATGGTAAGCTATGAGCTTCTAATTTTCTTTCAGATGCTAATCTAGGACCTATTGCTAATGCAGCAGCTAACGCACCGACTCCGGCATCTACATGGATAACATATCCTCCGCTAAAGTCTACAGCTCCTAGTTGATTTAACCATCCACCAGCAAATAACCAATAAGCTACTGGGCTATATACTAATAAACTCCAGAAGGGTACAAATATCATCCATGCTTTGAAATTCATTCTCTCTAATACTCCTCCAGCTAATAATACTGGAGTTATTGCGGCAAAGACAAATTGGAAGAATATGTAAGTAGATGTTGGAATATCTACCGGTGTTCCAGTTGGACCAAATACGGTTTGACTAGCTTCATAGTGACCTAACCATGCTGGTAATGGATAACCTAAAATTCCATAACCGTTAATACTAAGTAATGCAGGATGACCAAAACCAGCATTATAACCAGCTATCATCCAAACAACTAAAACTGCAGCAAAAGCATAAAATACCATTAATGCGGAATTTACAGCATATTTCTTTTTGGATAATCCAGCATAATATAGTGCTACACCAGGTACACTTTGAAGTCCTACAAACGTTGCAGCCGTAAGCATCCATGCATTACTACCCGTATCTAACCAGCTAGGAACTGCTGCAGATGGGTAATCTGCTGTATGATTTTCTAAAGCCAAAATACTTTGATTTAAACTCTGTATTTCTGCTGTAGTATTTGATGATGTCTGTCCAAATGAGTGTAATGATAATAGAATGATTGAAAAACTAATTAGTATTATTAATAACTTTATAAGATTATTTTGGGGAAAGGTTTTTTGAATTTCCATCGATAACCATTTAATTCTAAATTGGTTATAAGCATTTTTGATATTTTCATTAAAACTTTTTAGTTTTTTAACGCCTTTAGGCGAAACACTTTTCGAATTAATAATTATAAATAAGGGCCTTGCTTTAATCTTTTTTTATTTCAAATGTTTTAATTAAAAATATTCTGATAGTAAAGTATAAGTAAACATAAGGTTTTATGAAAGGGAAAGGTTTATTTACTTTTCACATTATTCTTATTTATGCAGAAGACCTATACTGGTAGATATGTTAACATACCCCTTTTAGCCCAAGAAATTAATAACCTCTTTCTAAGTGAGGGTTGGGAAAGTCAAGTTATGCAATTAACTACACCAATGATGATGCAACCTGGTATGCCGCAATATTATGATTATGAAATAAGAGCTATGAAAAAAGGTCACTTTCATCATGTTGAAAATGTTATAGTAAGACTTAGAGGTTATCCAAATGAGTTTTCAATAATTGTTGAAGAGGAACATATAGGACCTTTAGGTAGAGAATTAATAAACCACAGACTATTTGGAACAATTGATAAGCAAATAACTGATGGGATGTATGATATGCCTTTACCAATGCAACAACAACCTATGCCAACTCCTCAGCAACCAATGAGTCAACCAATGGCACAAACTGCTGGAATCAGATGTTCACAATGCGGTTATCAAAATCCTCCTGGAGCTAAATTCTGCCTTAACTGCGGTACAAAATTATTCTAACTCCTCAACTATTTTGCTGAATTCCTTAACTTCAGAAAGAGGTCTACCGCTGGCATTTCTTGATACAGCCAAAATTTCTGCAACAATACTTAAAGCAATTTCTTTTTCATTCTTTGCACCAATATCTAATCCAGCCGGTATTCTTAATCTTTTTATTTGTTCCTTAGAAATTCCAGCTTGTAAAAGCCTTTTCATTATTACTTTAGCTCTTTTTATACTCATGATAACAAAAATCTCCTTAGCACCTCCTAAAACAGATTTCATTATGGCCCAAGTATCATAGACGTGCCTAGTAGCTACTACTACATAAGCATCTTTTACTATTTCATCGGGTACTTGAAAACTGGTACCTTTTATTACATTATCGGCTTCGTAGGGAGTATCATCAGCAAAAGGATCAATAACAGTAACATGATATCCGAGATCTTTTAGATACCTAGTTATAAAAGGTGCAACGGATATACTTCTTCCAGTGCATTTACTTGCATCCACTTTAACGCTATCTCTATCACAAAAGACAGGTTCTTCCATATCTGCTTCTCTACTTGAAGCAAAAATTACAACATTCATAAAGGAGTATTGAGAAAGAAAAAATAAAAAGCTTAGTTTTAAAAAACTTAGTCTTCTCCGTAAATCTCCTTTATTTGAGCAACTACCTTGTCTAAACCAGATTTCTTTTCCTTATAATCCTTGAGGAGATCTAGTAATTTTCTGCCCTTATCGGTTAGATAATATAGACCGTCCTTTTGTACTATTAGTTCTTTTTCTACTAACTTGTTTATATAGTTGTTTGTTAGTTCATAGCTTAGATTTGCCTTATACATTAACCAAGTTTTCTTTGCTCCATTCTCGCATTGAGATAGTATATCATGTATTATTTCATACCTAGTCCTCTTTTTTCTTCCAACTTGGGCTTCTGTCATCAAATACTAATAACCGAAAGAAACTTATAAATTTTACTTCTAAATCCTATCGTTATTAAAAGGAATTTCAATGAAACTCTTTTCCTTCAATTTAAGTTATATACAAACAAGAGAATGGTACTACGATTTTTTAAGCAGATATATAAGTAAGTATTAAACAAACCTATTTATTTCCATTTCATAATATGTTAAGGAAAACATATTTTAAAAATAGTTAAGATTTCATGTAAGTTTTTAGTTTCTGAAATACTAACCATGAAGCATGAGAGGCTGATTCTAGGCTTCTTACTGTAGGAAATAAGTTCCATTCTACCTCTCCGTGAGCTAAAAGATTCCTAACATTTACAGATAGTCTAAAAACAAAACTTAATTTATCATCCATAAATTTCTCAGCCCAACTTAATAATGAACCTTGAGAATAAGGAAAAACCTCGCCATTAACTTTAACCTTATACTTACTCCATCCTTTTCTTCTTATATAAAGTTTTAAGCGTCTATAATCTATGTTATTAACTTTAATTTTCTTATCCTTATATTGAATAATTACCCCACTTTTAACATATTCTGAGTATAAAGATCTCAAAGCCATTTCCATAACTAGATAAATTTCCAATGTCGCAACATCATTTATTCCACATTCCAACAGCTTCAATGCACTATTTTGAATTTTTATCACTTTATCTGGTAAATCCCAGTGTAACTCGCCTTTCCCTAGTACTATATATGGTATATTAGCAAGAAAGACTCCAATTACATCTTCTTCCCTATCCATCTTAATCTTCTCATCTCTAATAATAAGATAACCATTCTCGTACCTGATATGAGATAAAGCTCTCTTTAAGATCTTCTTATCCCCTTCCTTCTCATACTGAAAAAAATCCTTTATTGCTTTTCTAATTTTTGTCTTAATACTCACAGAACTTTTATAGTTACATGTAATAAAAAAGGTTACAATGCCTGGAGGAAGAGGTAGGATAGGAGTTATATTGCCAGCTAATAATGCAGGAATGGAATACGATTTATGGAAAATGGCACCAGAAGGTGTTTCTATACACTCAACGAGAATGAAGCCTACTAAAGGATGTGAACCAGAAAATGTAGAAGAATTTGAGAAAGAGTTGAAATACTCTTACTCTTTGTTAGCTGAAGTCTCAGACATAATTATTTACGGTAGAACTTATGGTACTCATAAACATGCTCATGTTATAAAGAGAGTAATAAAAGATGTAGTTATACCAGAAGAATCTGTATATGAACTACTTAAGAAATTAAATGTTAGAAAACTTTGGATAGGAACTCCTTATATAAAGGAGAGGACTTTAGAAGAAGTAGAATGGTGGAGAAATAAGGGGTTTGAAATAGTTGGCTATGATGGATTGGGAAAAATTAGAGGAATAGATATCTCAAATACACCAATTTTCACAATATATAGGTTAGTAAAAAGGCATTTAAATGAAGTTCTTAAGGCTGATGCAGTATATATTGCTTGTACAGCACTTTCAACTTATGAAGCTGTTCAATACTTACATGAGGATTTAGATATGCCAGTAGTTTCAGAAAATGCTGCTGCAATGTGGGAAGCATTAAATAAATTAAAGATAAAAGCAAAACTTCCAGGGTTTTAGAAATATAAACTATCAAAAAGAAAAAAGTTTATGGAACAAGTTAAAAGGTTAAAAATAACGGTCTTAAGCGACAATTTCACTAGCACAATAATTCCTCCGCTAATTGGTGAATGGGGATTCTCGGCATATATTGAAGCTGATCAGATCAGAATATTATATGATCTAGGAAATTCTGGGTTACCAGTACTTCACAATGCCAAACTCTTAGGTATAGACTTATCAAAGGTTGATTATGTAGTTTTAAGCCACGGTCATTCAGATCATACTGGTGGTTTAGGAAATAAGGAACTTCTTGAACTTCTAAAGGGAAAAACATTGATTGCACATCCTTCTATCAGCGAGAAGAAGTTTCTAAATTGGAGTGGGAGATTACAATACATAGGATTACCTTTAACAAGGGAGGAATTAGAGAAAAATTTCAATTTAATTCTTACTAAAAAGCCATTAGAGTTTACTAAAGGGGTTATGTTTAGCGGTGAAGTAAAGAGGTACGGATATAAGGAATATAATTCTGGATTATTTAAGGCATCAGAAGAGGGTATTGAGGAAGATAAATTATATGATGATATTGCATTATTTATAAATACTCCTAGGGGGCTTGTTATTTTAACTGGCTGTGGTCATTCTAATATCCTAAATATTATAAATTATGCAAAAGAAGTTACTGGTGTAAATAAAATATATGCCGTTTTAGGAGGATTTCATTTACTTTCTTCTGATGACCAACATGTTAAGGATGTTATTAATAAGCTTTCTTCTCAAGCTTCTAAAATAGCTCCTGCTCACTGTAGTGGGAATCTCGCTAAGAGCCTCGTCACTAAGGAACAATTCATCGATTTTGGAGTAGGAAAGAGTTTCGAGATATTCGAATGAGATACTTTCTAGTAATATTCTCCCAATCTTTGCTAAATAATACCTTAGTAAGGGAAGTGAAGAGTAAGGAAGTTTTATTACTTTCCCACCTTCCACGAATATTTCAATCTCCTTTTTTTCGTGGTTTACATAAACTATGGAATTGTTAAAGTAAAGTATTTGTGTGAGTTGATTAAGAGTATAATCTCCTAAATTAACGTCTCCCAACTCTTCTACGAAATATGAGAGAGGTAAATCGGTATCATATACTATCATCGGTCTTGCAAACCTAACTTCAACTCCGTTTAGGTCTTTTATATATTTTACTTCTTTTATTCTTTTGCCATCATAGTAGAACTTTTTATCATTAGTTAAAAAAAGAATCTTGACCATAAGATATAGTATTATTCCTTTTTCTTTTATATCTTATGTCTAAAGTTTCTTTAACGGATAAATAGATATCCCTAAATAAACTATAAAAACTATATAACACTATATAGTTTATATAGTCATACAAAACCCTTTTCAATTAGCTCATAGGAAATAGTTTCCCAGTTCTTCTTTCTGACAACTAAGATAGTGATAGTAATAGAGATAAAAGCAAAAACAAGTGAGGATATTAAGGATAAAGCAGAGATAACTGAAACTCCCATTACCATATATTCAGAAAATATAATCAGTAACATACCGCTTCCCGCTCTATAATTATATACCTCACCTCTGAATTGTATAGGGTTTAACTTACTAGAGAGGTAAGAAGTGAGAGAGTAGCCCATTAATGATCCGAAAAACAATGTAATTCCTAAAGAAGGATACCCTAATACTATATCTGATAAAGCAAAGGGGAGTGCAATTAGAGAATTTTGAAGAGACTTAAATAAAATTCTCATAGATAAATACGATCCCCTATCTAATGAGACAAAAATAATCCAGGGTCTTTCTTGGGATATTGCATAAATTCCCATGCTCATTAAAAATGCTAAAATTACGACAGATGGTGCTACAATATCATAAAAGGTGAAATCAACTAGTTTAAAGATGCTATAATATATTATGGCGAGTAAAACAGATGTAGCAATTACTTTTGGAAAATATAGAACATAATAGAAAAGTTTTCTACCAGATAATGAATTCCCGTAACCCCAAGCAAATTCATAGGTTAAAATGAAATGCTTTATAAGAAAGTTTTTACTATTGCTATATTTTATAACACTCTTTGCTATTTCCCCCTTTTGGCTTGAAACTTGAATTTGGGGATCTGACAGTGATCTATATATAACTGGAATAGAATATACTAGAGAAGAGATAATTCCTAAATATGGTTTTCCGAATAATATTGATGTAGGAGAAAATTGTATTCCGAAAAATGGGAACCAAACCCAAACTGCTGTAAATACGATAAGATAAATCTTCTCTTTAACTAGAGATAAACTACTAACAGCAATACCGAAGATAGAAAAAGACAAAAGAGTAAAAATACTTAGTGGCATGGAGTAAATAAACAAAAACATAATCCCTAGAACAATAAAATATCCTCCACCTAGGAGTATTGAAGCTATCATATATAGTAGCGATATTTCACCCTTCTTTAGAGGGGATGTAAAAAGAAAATCATAATCAGCTTTTTGTACTGTAGAAGAGAAACCGCTAAAGATAACAAAGAAGGTCACAAATTCAGCAAAATTTATTTTTAAACCATTAAAAATTCTGGGCTCAAAAATACTATTAGCTAATGCTGAATATGTAATAATAATAAAGAATAGAAATATTAAAGTGCCTAAGATGAAAGGCTTTGTAAACCTAGAAAGAAGAAAATACTTTATGACTTTGAAATTCACAATTAAATATCAAAAAAGAGACTAAAATATTTATTATAGTAAGCTCAAAACCTCATTTTCACTTATTTCTTGAGATGATATAATTCCTACAGAATACACAAGGTTCGAATTTATCTCCTTAACACCTATCATAATATAAGTTGATTTATTGTTATAAAACGTAGTAATCGAGTACACTGTAACAGTAGAGTTCTTAAAGACAACTTTACCTTCTATTGTAAAGTTTGTCGTGGTGAAGTTGAAGAATCTAAGTATCTTTGTTAAATTGTTGTAGCTTGCACTAAAATATCCTTGAATTATTATTGAGGAATTCTTTGAATATGCAGTAAAGTTACCTTTACTAAACGTACCACTTGCTATTATGTTTGTAGATGATGGAGAGAAAGTCTTATTGCTAGTGTAAAGGTAATAAAGTAAGGTTAATGTCAAATTCTCATTTGAGGAATTTTGATGGACTAAATAAAAGTAATTTCCATCAAATCCTACAGCGGTTGTTAAGTTATAATCATAAAGTAGTGTCTTATATTCGGCATACTTAAAACCGTGTGAGGTTAATGTAGAATTTATTTGATAGAAAGCTAATGATGATAAAGGACCAGCCTTGAAATAGCCTATTACACCTTTACTAGTGTTGATTTTGATGAAATTAAGTATGCCGTACTCAACTACGTCTGAAGCGAGCTTAACATAAGAGGAGTTCACATAATTTGAAAGAAATGGTGTTAATGCTGACACATTATATATTTTTATTGTTCCCAAAGTTTGGTAGTTAATAGTATTTGAATTGTTTGCCTTTACTACATTAGCTTTTCCTACTGTAAAAATAAGAACTCCAGCAATTATTCCTACTAATAATACTGCTATAATTACCGTTGCGAGTTTATTCATAAATTAGTATCCTCCCGAACTAATTTAAACTTTATGTAATAAAAGATAATGGAATGAAAAATAATCTCTTTTAAGAGTTGGAGGAGTGAAAACTATTTGTTAATCTACACATACCGTTTAGCTTATTAATTTCATAAATAGTCATTAAAGTATGAAAATTCTAATTTTAGGTGCGGGTTATGCGGGATTAACAGTTGCACATAGGATTAGGGAGTTTTCAAACGCCGAAATCACAGTTATCTCAAGAAGTAAAACAGTCAGAGAAAATACTATTTTTCCCTTATTACTTACTAACGAGGTTAAAATTGAGGATACTGAATTTAATGCTGAAGAAGCATTAAGAGTAAAAAACATAGATTTCGTTGAGGGAGAAGTGACTGAAATTTTACCACAAACTAGAGAAGTTAAAACCACTAAGGGTACTTTCGATTACGATTATTTATTTATTGCATTGGGTGGTGCTTATGAGGAAAACTTTGAGAAAATACCAGGACATGAATTTGCGTTTATGCATCACACCCTTGAGGGCTTTTTAGGATTAAAAAAAGCTTTGGAAAGTGCCGAAGACGGTGTAAGAATTTTAGTTGGTAATGCTAGAAATAGTCCAATTGAAGGACCCTCTTATCAAGTTGCCCTAATTTCTGAGTATATTTTAAGAAAGAGAGGAATAAAAGGAGAAGTTTATTTAGTTACTCAAAGTCCTAAGGGAGTATTTGGGATTTTACAAAATGATAAGATTGCTGAGAAAGCAAACGGATATTTTCAGAGAAGAGGTATAAAAGTAATAAAAGGTACATATGTAAAGGAAATAAAGAAGAACAAGGTCATTTTAGGTAATGATCAGGAGATTGAGACTGACGTTATATCGGTACTTCCAACTCTTTCAGCTCCAGAAGTAGTAATAAAAGCCGGTTTAACTGACGATTCTGGTTTTGTTCCAGTAAAATTACCTTACTTTTTACATAGCGATAGGATTTATGCTCTAGGAGACTTAGCTAAGGGCATGATTCCAGCTAAAACTGCTAGGAGCGCTATGATTTCAGCTGAGAATGCTGTAACTCATTTTCTTCATCTAGGTAGAGAGTATTACTCTCAAGGCGTTCTATGCATCATGGAGGCTGGTGATGATAGTGGTATACTGAGATTTGATAAGGGGAAAGAAGGAATCAAAGTATTATTAGATTTTAACAGAAATTATATTTTAATTAAAAAAATATATAGTAAACTTCTTGTAAATTCGGCCTTTAATGTCCCTTACCATGCGTCTTTAACAGTATAAACGCTTTTTTATTATGACTAATTTTTACTATTCTGTGAGATTACCGCCAACACTCGTTAAAGAGTTAATGCGAATGAACGTTGATGAGGCTGATATAGCAGAAGTTGTTCTAAACTCATTTAATATTGATAACGATTTGAAACCGAAAATTTATTCTGAATTAAGTCAAATAACTTTAGAGAGAGCATGCGAATTTCTTAAAAAAGGAAATTTAAGTGAAGCCGTTGATAAACTTTGTAAGTCCGTGGAATTTATAATACGCTCACTAGCTTTATCTAAAAAAATTGATGAAGCAGTCAAAAATGAAAGCACAGGTAAATGGACGCCAAAAGGCATAGAAAAAGTTGCAGAAAAACTAGGTTTAAGTTCTCATTTATTGTCAGTATACTCGTTGTTAGACAAGCAACCAAGCGAAGAGGAAATAAAAGAGAGCATCGATAACATCAAAAAAATTATTACAAAGTATTATAATGATTAATTGTGCTTGAAGGAATTGAATACAGTCAAGGAGAAGAAAGAGAAGATTTCGTAGGATTTAAGATTAAGCCTAAAATAGTTGTTTATCCTAAAAATGAAGAGGAAATTGTCAAAATAGTCAATTATGCTAGAGAGACTAGAACACCCATTGTAACCTGGGGTGCAGGGACAAGTCTATCTGGGCATTTAATGTGTGATGGATGTATTCTTCTTGATATGAGCAAATACATGAATAAGATAATAGAAATAAATGAGATAGACTGGTATGCTCATGTACAACCTGGAGTTAACCTAGAATATCTAAATAAGGAATTGAATAAGAAAGGCTTTTTCTTTCCCCCAGATCCAGCTAGCTTTTTCCTATGTACTGTAGGAGGAGCAACAGCAAACTCATCAGGCGGGATGAGAGGTGTAAAATACGGAACTTTTAGGGATTGGGTTTTAGCATTAAAAGTTGTTTTACCAAACGGAAAAGTCATTAAGCTTGGTGAACCGTTAAGAAAGAATAGAGGAGGATATGATTTAGTACATCTATTTGTGGGAAGTGAAGGAACCTTAGGAATTATAACGGAAATATGGCTAAGGATAACGCCCTTGCCAAGAAAGAAAATATATACAGTTTTAGCTTATATGAAAAGTCTTGAAGATACAGCAGAGACTATAATTGAGCTAAGGAAGAGGAGAATTTTACCAGAAATTTCTGAATATATCGACATAGATGTTATAAGAGCTTTAAATAAGAATTTAAATGCGGGATTGAAAGAAAGTGAAGGGGGTGCCTTTATCATATCTGTTGAAGAGGATTATCTTGATGAATTGAAAGATATATTAAAAGAAAGAGAGTATATTATTGCTGAAGGAGAAGAGGCTGAAAAAATCTACTCTATTAGGGCTCAATCAGCTATAGCACTAAGGGCCGAGAGCAAGTATATGTTTGTTGAAGATATAGTTGTTCCAGTATCTAAATTAATTGATGCTATAAAGAGATTAAAAGAGATCGAAAGAAAATATAACGTCAGAATGCCTGTAATAGCTCACATAGGAGATGGAAATCTTCACCCTAACATTATGCTTAGTGATACTTCTTTAGCTGAACAAATCTTTGAAGAAGTAGCAAAAATAGCTATAGAACTTGGTGGTTCAATATCTGGTGAACATGGGATTGGTTACCAAAAGGCTAAACTACTTGCAGAGCAAATTGTTAGTCATAATGGTGAAGAAGTACTTAAAATAATGAAGGGGATAAAAGACCTAATAGATCCTTATGATATTATGAACCCTAATAAGTATGTTGAATTAGCATATAAATTGTGGGAAAAGAAATGAGAGCTGTATTTCCGGGACGATTTCAGCCATTCCACTTAGGTCATTTAGCTGTAATAGAGTGGTTACTCAGCAAATATGACGAACTAATTATAGTTGTAGGAAGCGGGAAAGATAGTCATACTATATATAACCCTTTTACAGCAGGAGAAAGGATCCTTATGATTAAAAAAGGACTCAAAGAATTTAACGTAGATTTCACTAGAGTTATATTCTTTCCAATAATGGATTCATTTACTAGTGGATTATGGATTAGAAATTTAGAACTATATTCACCCAAATTTGATGTAGTAGTAAGCGGAAATCCTCTAGTTATATCTGATGCTAGAGAAGCTGGATATATAGTAGATCTACCTCCAATGTTTAACAGGGAAATGTATAATGCTACTAAAATAAGAAAGCTAATGTTGGAAAATAATGAAAGTTGGAGCGAACTAGTTCCTAAAAGTGTTTACAGTTTTATAAAAGAGATTAAGGGGGACGAAAGATTAAGAGATATTGCTAGGAACGATTACTGAGTTTAATTTCTGTCTAACATAATCAAGTAATTCTCCCATTAATCTATAACATTCAACTTTTTTAATATTAAGATCTGGAAGCTCCCAGTACTTATACTTGTATTTACAAATTTCGACAGAGAACATTTGAGTATTTATCTTCATAGTCCATATGTACTTGTTAGTGAACGTAGCAGCATAAATAACACCTTTACTTCTAAACATATGGACAGAGCTGAGTAACTTTGGCAGAATCTCATCAATAACATCTTTAGCATTAAGATTATGATCACTCATTCTTTTATCTAAAAGTGATGATATTACTATCATAAGGTAATACTCGATTTCATTACTAATAAGCTTAATACATTTTATCGATCTCCTTACCTATTGCCATTGACCTTTGATATGCAGCCTCAATAGTCTTAATAATAGCTGATTTTATTCCCTCACTTTCCATAACCATTAACCCCCTAATAGTGGTACCGGCAGGAGTAGTTACCTGATCTCTCAATAGAACCGGATGAGTTTTATCCTTTCTTAAAGTATATACGGTACCTTCTACCATATCTAATATTGCCTGATAGGCAAGTTCTCTTGACATTCCACATGCTACAGCACCTAGTGCGAAAGCATCTATTATCTCTGCAACAAACGCTGGACCACTACCAATTATTGCTGTCCATGCATCAAACAATTCCTCTGGAATCCAGTAAACGTTTCCAATAGTCCTAAAAATTCTTTCAACTTCCTCATCTCTTTCTTCAGCTAATGCTGTTGTAGCCTTACCAATGACCGCATTTATGTTAGGCATTGCCCTATATACTTTAGCATTCGTCAGCCTAGTTAACGTAGAAATCCTTATACCAGCCATAACTGAAACAACTTTTTTACCCTCCCATGCAGTTTTACTCACCTTGTCTAAGATGGAATGGAAATGTTGAGGTTTTACAGCCAATATAATTATATCACTCTTTTTTATAGCATACTCATTGTCTCTAGTAGCCTCTACGCCTTCTTTTTTAATTTTATCTAAGGTCTCTTCACTTCTTCCAGTACCTATGATTTCAACATTAAGGCTTTTTAGTCCTTTTAAAATAGCATAACCTATCTTACCTACTCCTATTATACTTACTCTCATAAGCTATCAAAACATAGAAGAATTAAAAACTTTTAAAATGGTAAATTAATTCCCCCTTGCTGTCCTTGAGGCAAAAATGGTATTAGTGCTGAAGCCAATTGTTCTGCTGTTAGTGTATGTAACCATACTCTACCCGGGCCTTGAATAGTCACAAAGAATAAGCCTTCATGGGCAAAGAATATTGATCTTAATCCTCCCACTAACTGAACATCATAGTTCATTCCTTCTTGAAATGCCATTAGATGAGATGCCTCAACTTGTAAAATTTCTCCAGGAGCTAGATCTCTCACTATAACATCTCCATAAGAATGTAGAAATACATTCCCAAATCCTCTAAATTTAGCTAAGAAAAGTCCCTCGCCACCTAACCATCCAGCCGTAAGCTTTGCCAATTGTGTATCATAGTTTACACTATTTTCAGCTGCAAGGAAAGTGTGTGCTTCAGCTAAAATTCCTCTTCCCTCCAAAGGAATTTGGATAATTTTTCCCGGAAAAATACCAGATAAATATAACTCTCCGGGACCGTAAAATTCAGTAACAAAAAATGAGCCACCAGTTAAAACTCTTTTTAATCCACTGAGTATTCCGCCTCTTAGTCTTGTTTGAAGCGTAACAGAAGCTTGTTTTGCTATCATGTGCCCAGCATCAGCATATATTCCTTCACCTGGAGCTAAGATGACTTTTAGATATTGTAAATCATTTCCAAAGATTTGATATTGGGGCATATTTATTTTTTTAACTTCAATTATATAAATTTAAACTAGAGCAAGTAGAGTGTTAGTAATTAGGTTTATTACCTAAAATTCAACTATTTAAGTATGGGCAGAGGTAAGTACCTAGCTATAGGATTCGTTGTAATGTGCTTTAACTCCTTGTACCAATACTCATGGAATGCTCTTGAACCTCTGCTTAAAGAAGGATTTAACGTCAGCCTTGTTCAAATTGCTTTAGGATTCACATTATTTAGCATATTTTCCTCTGGGTTTCAACCAATTGGAGGACATTTTGCTGATAAAAGCGGACCTAGAAAAATTGGATTTATTTCAGCAATACTATCTGCTATTGGATTCCTAGGAACGTACTTTTCACCAAATATTTACTTCTTTTATTTAGCATGGTCATTGGGGAGCATAGGTGAGGGAATACTTTATGGAATAGCTGCAAATTTGGCAATGAAATGGTTTAGGGATAGAATGGGATTTGCCACTGGTATAGTATCAATGGGCTTTGGTTTAGGGTCAGCTATTGCGAACCCTTTTATAGCCCTTGCTGGGAATTATCGTATAGTCACTTTAACAATAGGTTTGACAGAAGTCATATTGTTACCACTACTCCTTTATTTCTCAGAGTATCCCCAAAATTTAGCTGGGCAAGCACCAAAGCAAGTTATCTTATCACTTAAATTCTGGTTGATATATATCTCATTCGTAGGCGCAGTTACACCCTTAACCGTTATGTCGTCAGAATTACCAGTGTTAGGTAAAAATTTACCACAAGAAGAACTAATTGCACTAATTTCAATATTACCTCTACTGAGCGGAGGTTTACGACCTTTATTTGGTTTTATTGCAGACAGATTAGGAATAGTAAAGACTACATTACTACTTAATGTTATCATAACAATAGGTGCCAGTTTCCTTCTTCTTAATCAATTACCAGTATCAGTAGTTTTAATAGGATTTGCTGGTGGTTCAATGATAACCTTATATTTTAACGTTGCCGGTGAGATTTTTGGAACTAGATTCTCTACAATAAATAGTGGAATCTTATATACTGGAAAAGCCTTAGGTGGGGCATTGGGAAGTGTTATATTTGCTATAATTTATCAACTAGGACTAATATATTCTGAAATTTATACAGTAGTTCTCGGTTTAATAGGAGTTTTACCACTTCTAGCTGTGTTTATGATGTCAATAAGAAAAACTCCGCAGAAGAACAAATGATTTTGCTTCTTTAATTCACACTATGACCCTTTTCACTTTCATTTTGATGATTGAATTTTGGGAAAAGTTATTAATCGGCTGCCTATGGAAAAACGAAGTGTAGGTAAACTACCATAAACATTTTGTGGAAAATTGTAGAAGTAGATGTTTTTTCAAAAATATTAAACTTTAAATCTTACAGTTTAAAATACTTATCTCTTGTTATATATCTTGAAATTGAAATAAATATTTTATAGAAATCTTCAGAGAAATTATGAAAATACTTTTTAATGAAGAATAGAGGGTTCGAAATAGGAAGAACTGTTTGAAGATTTTTACATGGAGAATTTGCGAAAAAATTTATTAATATGTTTTGAAAATATCTCTTATTATGAGGAGATTTTATTACTATTTTATTCCAATTATCTTATTATTAATAGTCTTATTTGGACTATATTATCCACAGTTAAATATTACGATTCAGCAAGCATTAACAACAGCAAATACTATAAAAATCTTCTTATACTCCCACCACAAACTAATAACCAATGCCTCAATATCAGTCTTCGCATTCTACCCCACACGAAAAGGAACAATATTCCAAAAAATATACAACGCCTCCAACAAACAATACTACCAATTCCCAGTAAAAAAACTAGATAAATGGGCAAAACAATGGATAAAATTCAATAAAAAAGAAAAAACAACAATCTACCCATCAATCCTAATCCTAGCAACATACAGCATAATAAACCAAACAACAATAACAACACTAACACAAACATACGCAACACCACTAAACATAACACAAATAATCAAAGGACAAGGAGGAAAAAACATAATAATAAAATTCAAAACACCAATAAAAAACAAAATAAAAACAACAAGTGGAGGTTACATAATAACAGAATACATACCAAACATCATAGCATGGTACCCAAACAACAAATCAGTAGGACCAATAGCAATAGCAACAATAATAGGACCACAAAACAACCTAAACTACTATGAATCTATATTGGAGGAACAACTTTTTAATAAACAAGGTTATTCTGTTAATGTTGGATTTTATATTTCCCAACCTCTACTAGGCCAATTACCATTAAGAGTTACCATTCCCGGTCCATCATTAACAGTATGCGATAGTAACAGTATAGTTGAAGCATATAATACGACAGAAATAGGTACTCCGTCCCCATATGATGTTGGTCAGTTGTATGTTTTAGGTCAAGTTGCATGGGTTAATTGGACTGAGATTTATTATATACCTCATGATAGTATTTATCAAGTTTATCACTTTCTACAAGTAATATTAACAGAAATTGTGTCAGTGGAGAATGGGAATGCAGTAGCACCAAAAATATATTGCTATGAGTCATATATTCCTAATACTTCTTATAATGAGTTGCCTAGGAATAGTTTCTCAACTATTAAGCCTTTCGTTTTCTATAGTCCGGGGGGTGGTGGAGGTTGTATAGCTCCAGTTTACTTTAATAACCTAACATATATTGGCTCATCAAGCGGAAGTCAATGGTTTAGATATTCAAGTCTGGAAATTTATGGTGTTAATTCGGAGTTTCAGGTTGGGCTTAATGTTGGTGCTTTAGCTGCTCTTGTAATGCCAGAGGCCTCACAGCATTGATTGCAGAATTAGGTATGGTAAATATTGGGGTTAGTATTTCTAGTAGTCAACTTTCAGGCTCTGTAATGTCGTTAAATGTAGTAAATGAGCTTGCTACACCACTTAATGTATATTATTCAAATTATAGTGCCCTATACGATATTAATGGGCAATACTACATAATACCTACTGGTGTGTTCTACTTAAACTATAGCTATTAGTAAATGAGGAATTGCAATTCAAGTTAAGTTAATAATTTTTATATTTTAATAATTTATATGAAAAATTGAGAATATTTCAGAACAGTATATGATATTTTAAATTCCATTATAATTTATGAATCAAAGCCTTAGCTAGAGAGACTATAATTTATACTATGCAGTTCTATTTATGTCACCTAACTAGAAAAGGTAAGGAAATTATGTTTATTTAAAAAGAAAGATACGAATCTTGAGAACCATATAGAATCATAGGAATATTTTTAATTACCTTGATCGAGAAAAGATATATTTAGTTGTAATAAGTAAGGCTACAGACTGATATCTGATCCATAAGATATTTATCTAAATAATTTTTTAAAGAAGATTTTTCTACTTATGATATTTAAAAGGTAATAGTTTATAAAGCCTCCATAAACGTAGACCTAACTAATCTAATCTTACTATATTTCTGTTTCAAAATCTCATGAAATTAATTACTTTGTCAAGCATTCTTTAAAAATTAAGACATTAATATACTTTTTGCATTTTCTAACATTTTCTTCACTTTCTCCATATTTACGGTAATTTTATTAACACTTAATTTGCCTTCATGAAATCCCCAAACATGTAAGACATAACCCGCATTCCATCCGTCAGAAACCCAATCACCTAATCTCTTTGACAGATCGTTAGTAGTACTTACAAGTAAATACGTATACCATCTACCTTCAGTTATAGCTTGTTTATATTCTTCAGTATTAAATTTCTCAGCTAAGGCTTTTACTACTTCCTCAGCGACCTTATAAGCTTTCTCAGATGCTTGAATAGAGTCGCCTTTATTCAAGTACTCATATGCTTCATTCATATATTTTTCTGCAATTTCTAGTCTTAATTTAATTCCTTCTTGTGGGTCTTCTTTAGATATTTCTCTAATCAGTACATCTTCTACATCAATACCTTTCTCTTTAGCTCTTTTAATTAGTTCTTCCACGAGTAAATTTAGGAAAGTGAGATTATAAATTAAAGCCAATATTTCAATAATTATAAAAAGACAAAATCTTCCATTAACCCGTATTTTTACTGTGGATTAGTAGGAATGTCCAAAAGTGTGGCTTCGCAATATCTGCTATGGATAAAACATTAAAGCTTCTAAGATTGTCAGAATATGTCATATGAGATTTATTGTAACACCAAGAAATAGATATATTGAAGTTGAAGGAGAAGGTAGAGAAGGGATAATAACTTTTCCTACATGGGTTCCTGGCTCATATTTTATAAGGGAACAAGAAAGAAACGTGATATTTTATGATTATGGCTATCAAATTTCTAAAAATAAATTTTGGATAAATGGAAAATTCAAATACATTTATTACGCGAACTCAAAGGATCAAAGAGAGGTTATTTCACTGTCAGATTATCTTTTCATAAATCCGGTGTCCTTATTCCCATTTCAAGATCTAAATGAAAAGTATTGTGTAAAAATTAATGTTAAGTGGCCTATTCATACTACTTTAAGAAAAGAAGGTGAATGGTATTGTGGAGATAACTATGACGAATTCGCTGACTCACCTATCCAAGCATCACCACATCTAAAACTGATTGAGATTGACGAAAAGCACTCAATTTCAACTATAGATGATTTCACAGAAGTAGAAAAGCTTAGAAATGTTATACGTGTGATAGATTCTTATCTCCCAGATTCTTTGCCAAATTATATTTTCTTCTTTAGAAGAAGTGATAAAAACCTAGGGGGAATAGAGCATAAAGATTCTTCTGCAATAGTTACTACTTGGGATAGAAAAGATCTTTTATGGTTATTTGCTCATGAGTACTTTCACAGATGGAATATAAAGAGAATTAAACCGAAGGATTTAAAGATCGACTACGAACATGAAAATTATACTGAGCTACTCTGGGTTGCTGAAGGTTTAACTGACTACATGGCATTCTTATCTCTAATAGAAAGTGGAGTTATAAATGCAAATGATGCACTGAAAGCTGTCGCAAATATTCTTCAAAATCTCACTTTCCTAGGATTTAAGAGAATGAGTATTGCAGAATCATCTAAGTTAACTTGGATTAAACTCTATAAAAGAGACGAAAATTATCCTAATATTGGCATTTCCTATTACGATGCAGGATTTATTTTAGGACTTTTAATGGACTTCGCTATAAGGGAGAATAATGAGTGTAAAAAGAGCATAGTAGATTTTTTCAGAGAGCTGTATAAGGTAGGGGAATATACTTACGCTGATGTAAAAGAAATTGCTGAGAGCTTAGGGTTTAAAAACCTAGATGAATTAGTATACAAGAGGAATCCGCCAATTTTAGAATATCTAGGCCGTTATATGAAAATAATATTTACCGATAAAGATAAACCCTACTATGGTATAAGGGTTGAGAATAACGTTATTACGTTTATTGAAGATAATTCTCCAGCTGACTTAGCTGGATTAAATATAGGAGACGAAATAATAGCCGTGGACGGAATTAAAAAGCAAATAGAAGTTAAGGAAGAAGTTCTTCTTACTATATCTAGAGAGGGAAGATTAAAGGAGATTAAGCTAAGGGCTGGGAATAACCCTGGACATAGGATACGGCTTATTGGAGAAGGAAAATTGTTTAAATGTATTTTTGGGGAAGAAAAAGCAGAAGGGGAAAGTGAACAAAAAATAGTTTAGTTTATTTCTTTCCAGATTTTTCTAACATTTGTAGTAATTCTTTTGGTGCATCTTTTTCGCTTACAGCGCCTCTACCAGTCTTACCGTTGTCGTCATATGTGAATGATATCATTTTTCCGACTCTCCAAACTTTCTTTATCTTTGAAATGTCTACTTCCTTTTCTTCTCCCTTATACTTGAACTTTACTGTTACCATTTCTGGTCAAGATTATGTCTGACTACAGTAATTAATTAAGATTATGCTTTTATTTGTGGTATTACAATATAATAGTTATTCAATAGTATAACATTTATTTTATTAATCTAATATTAACAGTATGCCCGTTAAGTAATGGAGTTCCTCCATATTTTCCTTTTTCACTACCAATAAGCGAGTTGATTGGCTTGTCATCTAATCCAATTAAGGAACTCTTAAACATGAAAACTACATTGTTGGGTACGCTCTCATCCTTTTTCAGAAGTACTTTAACTTTCCCATTGGAATTTTCTAGATAACCTATACCATCAAGTTGATTATTATATGCTATAGGCATCTGAGAGTATATTTCCTTAAATTGAGAATTTGTATGGTTAGGATGTGAAGAGAAGACCAAGTAAACTCCCTTAGGAGGAGGAGTTAGTTTGGGTAGAGGCTCAACTTTAACTTTGTTAACTTCAATAGTCTTATTCATTTTAACTATCTTCTTGTCTTTTAATTCTTGTAAAGAAACTCCAGTACCTCTTATTGCGTTATCTACAGCAATCCATTCGTTTTCCTCAATGAGAGGATGAGAAATAATCCCATATTCTTTTGCAAGCTTTTTCATCAATTCAACTTCAGTAATCCCTCTTTGTGGTCTAATAGGTTCGTTATAGACTAGATAGCTGTGCCAATAACTATATACTACATCATACTTTTCTAAAAAAGTTGGTGCTGGAATAACAACATTTGCTATTTTTGTGGTCTCATTCCAAAAGGGATCATGAGAAACTAAAAACAACTTTCCTTCTTCGACAGCTTCTTTTATTTTATCACTTCCTGGCAAAGAATGAATAGGATTAGAGTTCCAAGTGAATAGAAACTTTACATTTCCTTTTTCAACTTCTTTCCCTACTTCAGCCATACCTATAATTCTGCTTGGTTTTGCTATATGCAACCCGCGAAGATAGGAGAAGTCTATTCCCCATCCTTGACTGTTTGAGTAAAAGAATCCTCTTTTCATGCCCAATAAAGCGGGAATCAAAGAAATTAATGAGATAGCATCACCGCCATTATATGTTCTTCCTAAAGCGAAACCAATTATTGTTAAGGGTTTATAATAGTAATAAAGTTCAGCTAACTCTTCAATTTCCTCCTGAGATAAACCAGTAGTCTCTTCTATCAACGAGAAATCATAAGAATTTACATAATTCTTTAGAATTTCGACGTTATCAATCATTGAAGGATCATAAAGACCTTCATAAAATAACGTTTTAATAACACCAATTGCTAAAAACGCATCTGAAGCTGGGTTTATGATATAGGCTTTTTCACTTCTTTTTGCGGTTTCACTCATTCTTACATCAATTGTTATCTTGTATTTATTAGATAGAATTCTCCATCCATGAATAAAAGAGAAAACGGCTTCTGATCCCCAAAAGACTACAGCGTTATATCTAACAAAATCTTCTGGTAACGCACCAAAAGAAGTACCGTAGTGAATCTTAATAGCTTCGTGCCCTTCAGCAGAGCAAATTGAATAGTCAGTAGATGATGAACCAATTGCATTCCAAAATCTTGCAGGATAGTACCATGTTAATAGTCCTTGATTGCCGTCATAGTCAATATGAAGAATTTCTTCTCTTTTAGTTTCTTTTATCTTTTTTACTATATACTTTACGGCTTCATCTATAGAAACAGGCTTACCCTCTATGTAAGCGGAGTCCACTCTGTTAATCTCATTTCTTTTTAAATCTGCAATTCCTCTAGAACAAGTAAATCCGTTTATAGGGAAAATGTTCAAAGGTTTATAATTAGAATCAAATATACAAGTATCATAACAGTCCCTTGTACATGCAATCATTATTCTTTTATAGTCTAGTATATATTAAAACTTAGTGATGTGTGCGACCGTAACTGAATGGTGAAGAAATTCCTTTAAGCTGAATGCTCTAAAATCCATTTTCTCACAAGATATGAGAAAAGCGAACCACCTATTAACGTAGTAAGCAAAGCCATAATTACAACTTGAGAGAATTGATTAACGTCAAGTATTGCAGAAGATAAACCTAATGTCGCAATAATTAATCCCACTTCTCCTCTTGGTAACATACCTACAGATGCTAAAAAAGACTCCTTAAGGTCTTTAGTATAAAGAAAAGCAAAAGGAAATATACCGGCAATTTTACCTATTATTGCTAGAAACGTCATAAGAAGACCTAATAATACATCGTCAACGTTTATAAATATGGATATTGGTGTTTCCATTCCAACATAAATAAAGAATACCGGACCGAAAATTGCTAATAGGGAAGAAGTGAAGGATGTTATTCTCGATGATTTGACACTTTCTGCTACAGCTATACCAACTATAAAAGCAGCTATAATTGGTTCAAATCCTAACAAAATCATTAGAAAAACAACTAAAAAGAGAATAACTAAAGATACATCGTTAACTAAATCATCTCTTATGTATTTCAAAATTCGTGGAATTATAATTATTGAAAGAAATAGAACTATGACCCAGGAAATTATAGTTAATGAAATATTATAGAAAATTGTTATAAATGACAGAATCTTTATACTTAATATTTCTAGTACAACAGAAAGAATTATTAAGGAAACTACATCATCTATTGCTGCTGCTGATATAACTATTCTAGCGAAATTTCTTCTATATAATTTGAAATCTTCTATTATTGACGAAGTAGCAGCTAAACTTGTAGCAGCACTAGCAGCACCCATTAATGCGGAAACTTGAGAAGGATAAATTATACCAAAGGTAAAGTAAACTAAAATAGTTGGTATAACGGCTCCGAATGTTGCTGCTAGAAAACCTAGAAGCCCAGAAGATTTCAAATTTTTATAGCCATGTGACAAACCAGCAGCAAAAATCAGTAAAATTACCGAGAAGTTCGCAAATAATGTCAGATACGAGTTTATATCAAATAAGTGCACATTAAATACCTCATTTATAATTCCGCCTACAGCATAAGGACTAAGAATTATACCAACTAGTAACTCTGCGAATATCGATGGTAAATAATATTTTTGGGTTAGTAGTCTAACTGTTTGAGAGGCTGTAAGTAAAATAGAAAGCTCAAGGAGTGTCAAAATTACTATATCATTTGTATTCACATGATTCAAATAGCGTAATTTTATTTTTATAATTTGTTACATATACCTAATGCCAATTTTAAGAAGAGGAAAAGAGAAGATATATCACATAGATCATTTACCAGAAAAAATGAGAGTAACACTGAAAACTGTTATGGATGTGAACCTACATGATATTGCCAAATATTATGGATTAAAATATTTGACACCACGAGTAGGAGAACCAATATTTATTCCTTATGGAGAATTGAATGGAAAATTTAATAGTTATGAAGATGCATTCGAAAAAATTTACGAAGCAATCGAAGAGATAAAAGAAGAAGGACATGAAGAATATAAACAATGGTATCCTAACGCTGTTTTCTTAGATCACTACAGAATAGTATTTTATTCTACCACGGAATATGGAGAAGGCGTAATTTACGGAATAGGTGCTGAACCATTAGCAGACCTTAAGCCTAGCTTAGATATCAGTAAAGACGATATAGTGGTTATAGGTATGAGTGTTAGAATTCCTAGTGCAAAGTATTATGACGTAATACGTAACAGAAGAGATGAAATAATTGAGGCTTACAACCAAATTTATAGTGAATTCCATGCAAAGTACGATAAAGATAAAGTGTATGTTATAGAAGTTGCTACATATTATATGAAAAAATTCTTCGATGTTGTAGATAATTACTTCAAAACTCTGAATTTTACAAATAACTTAAAAGGAAAGACTGCAGTAATTCCCTTATTCTCATCTCCAGCCAAGAAGGATGGAAAAATTATTGATATTTGGAGAGAATATTTTAAAAATTATTTTGAGGAGGGGAATTATTACAAATTAGAAGCTCTTCAAGCAATATATAATGAAGAATTTATAAACAAAATCCTTTCTGTGGTAAAGGATAATTTTGAGGAAATTATACTTGTATCTGAAAAGAAACCCAGAGTGCCAGATTTATTAAAAGATCTCAAAATCACAAAAGAAGGGGAGAATTACGTAATGCTGTCAAGATAAGATTTTATACCTCGTTAACGAAGATTTTTTTATGAATCTAAGAGATAAAGTATTAGCTTATCTTTTCGATAAGAAAAGTGCTACTGCTGAAGAAATAGCTGATAACATAAAAGAAGAGATAGATTATGTTCAAGCTACTTTAAGAGTCTTAGAAAATGAGAAATTAGTAAGGAAAGTGAAGAAAGGATTTATTAGAAAACATGATGCTTATGAGTTGACTCCTACTGGACTAGAGGAAGCTGAGAAAGCCTATGAAAAAGTGCAAAACAAAACTAATGAATTACAGCAAATAATTCAGAGAGGAGACGAGATACCAGAAGATTACATAGATTTAATTCCTCTCATGGTCTCATTATCTTTAATAGAAACGATGATGCTTGAAGACATAATTTTATTTGATATTTTTAATAATATGTAAAAAGAAACAAAAAGAAAAATATTTTATTCCTTTGTTTACTTTGCAACTTCTTTTACTTCAAAGTCTTTTTCACTTATTTTCCTATAAGGTCTCCAACCTTTAGCATATGCAACCAAGGAACCGATTAACGTTACGAGTAAGTTAATTCCTAAAGCTATCAAAGCAATATATATAGGACCTAATGGCGTAGTAAATAATGAGGTTTTTAGTGAACCGTAATGCTCCAAGATCAAGTTAACGTAAACCACTAACCCTACACCGCTTATTACACCTGCTGCCCAGCCACCTAAAGTAGAGTTTTTCTCAAGTTTATCAGTGAATAGGGAAAGGAATACTGCTGGTAGTGTTTGAGTCACAATTATGCCGCCTAATAGTTGAAGTTGTATAGCATATGTTGCTGGAACAATAAATACGAAAGCTAACGCTATAAACTTAAATACTGTTGATAGTATCTTAGCAAGCCTAGCCTCATTTGTTGGCGAAAGTTTAGTAAACTCGCCAATTACATTTCTTGTCAATAAGTTTGCTACGCCTATAGCCATAATAGCCGCAGGGACTAGACCACCAATAAATATTGCTGTAAATGCTAAACCAGTAAACCAGTCAGGAGTTGTAGCTGCAATTAGGGAAGGAACTGTTAACGCACCATTTTTAGTAGTTAATACAACTTTTAATGCGTTTGGTACTAAGAAGATTAATAATCCAAACAACGTAATTAATGCTAACCCTATTCCGTATAAAGGTAGTAATGCCGTACCTATTTTTAATCTTTCTCTACTTTCAGCAGATAACGAACCGTTTATAGCATGTGGATATAAATATAGGGCAAATGTGCTTCCTAGTGCTAAGCTCCAATAAGCTAAGAAGAGTTTAGGTGGTAAATCAAGGAAATCTACTTTGGGTGATACTTGATGAGCTATAGCTAACGCTCCTTGGAAATTACCATAATGAGCCAATACTACTCCAATTGTAGTTAACACTGTAATCCAAACTAGTATGTCCTTATAAACTCCGCTTAGCGCTGCACCTCTTAAACCACTAACAAAGGTAAATGCGGCTAGTATTATAAATGCTACTAATAATGCTAGATCACTACTCAATTTTGTACTTGTAATTCCTAGTCCTATAAAGAGTATGGCAATAACTGCTTGCATTCCTATAATTTGTAATGCAATATAAGGTAATTCCGCTATAGCACCAGTTATTGCTACAGCAATTGCTAATCCTTTACTGTTGAATCTATCTTTTACATAATCTGCAGCAGTCACATAACCTTTATTTCTAGCTACTGTCCAAAGCTTAGGCATCGTTAGCATTGCTACCCCAAATCCCCAGGCTACATAAGGAACAGCAAAGAAGTATAATGAACCAGTAGCAAAGAATGCTGAAGGAACAGCAATAAATGTATAAGCTGTAAATAAGTCCGCCCCCAATAAAAACCATACCAGTAGCCACCCTAGTCTTCTTCCTCCAAGTCCCCACTCATCAAGCTTATTTAAGTCTCCCTTTCTCCATTTAGCTCCGTAAAATCCTAAGAATGTAAAGATAGCAAAAAGTATCAAAAATACAGTGACAGTTACATAATCTACATTTAAATTATAATTGTTCATTTTCTATCACCCCTTTATGAATGCTACTATTAAATAGATTATCGTAGTCACAGCCAGCATTATTATTTGGTATACATAAAAGAAGGGAAGTCCTCCAATACTAGGTGTTGCTATATTATACACTGGGAATATTGAGTAGAGTATAATATCAAGCAAAAGGGCTACAAGTACTGCGATATAATACTTTTGTTTCATAGTTGATCAAAAAACAAAAATTCTTATTTTGCTTATAAAGTTTATATCCCCGGTTAGCATAATAAATCTATTTTTTAACTACATTTAAGAAGTATAATTTAGTAGTAAAATTCTATTTCTCTATTTGAAGAAAAAGAAAATTAAAAATGGACAAAATATGTGATTCTCCATGCTTCTATAAGAAAATATAATACGGTATACGATACTAATTATAATTGTGAGATTAATTACAAAGAGAGTAGAGGAATTGCTTGTTCCTCCATTACCAGAATACTCCTATATTTGTGACGGAGAGATAAAACAAAGTGAATGCAAGGGGTCTATGATATTTAGAGATCCAGATTATATGCTAATAACTCCACAAGATATTATAGAATCATTTAGCTTTTATTCTATTCTTAACAGAAAATTAAGAGGAAGAAAATTAAAAAGATGGGAAAATTATGTTAGTAAATATCAAATAGGAATAGAAAATTTAGATACTAGGATTGTCTTAAGGGAAAACGCTTTACTTACTATTTATGTTGATGGAGTAACTGTATGTGAAGTGGATGGAGAAACAGTAATTAAAGAATATAGAGTAGTAGGTACAAATAAGAATTTTGAAGAAGAATTAGGCTCCCTAAAAAGTATTAAACCTACATTACTCATTGTAAATCAACGTGATCCCTGGTTTATGTTAACTGCATATAGAGTTTTATATATAACGCCAGAATTAAGAAAAGAACTGAGCAGGCTAGTAGGGACAAGCAGAATAGAATGCGATAAAATAGAGAATGAAGATAATACAACAATTTGTTATATCAGATAATATTTTTCTTCATCTTTCCGTACTCGGCAAACTCATCATTTTTATTTTTTCCAAACATCTTATTTGTATGGAATGTGATAAAGTTGGTGATTTACTTTTAACATCAACTTATGCTATAGCCTTTACTGGAGCAGGAATAAGTACGGCATCTGGGATACCAGATTTTAGGGGACCAAATGGTTTATGGAAAAAATACTCACCAGAGTTAGCTACAATAGAGTATTTTAAAAAAGATCCTAAAGGTTTTTGGGAATTCTACAGGTTAAGAATGAGAGGACTATTTACAGCTTTACCAAATAGAGCACACTACGCATTAGCTGAACTAGAGAAAATGGGATTAATAAGAGCTATAATAACACAGAATATTGACGGTTTACATCAATTAGCTGGTTCAAGAAATGTAATTGAACTTCACGGAAATATGAGAAAATGTTATTGTGTGAACTGTCTGAAAACTTATGATAGTGATACGGTATTAGATAAAATAGATAAAGAGGGACTACCACCTAAATGTGAGTGCGGAGGAGTAATAAGACCAGATGTCGTTTTATTTGGTGAGCCAGTATATAATATTTCATCGGCTTTAGAGATAGCTAGAGAAGCTGATTTAGTTTTGGCAATTGGAAGCTCATTAACAGTATATCCAGCAAACATGATACCCCTAACTGTTAAAGAAATGGGTGGAAAACTGATCATTTTAAATGCAGAAGAAACACCTCTTGATAACATAGCGGATATTGTAGTTAGAGAAAGAGTCGAAGAGTTTTTGCCGTGTGTTGTAGATTATATTAAAAGTCAGACCCTACACCGCTCTTCATAAATCCGATTATTTTTTATCATCACCTAATATTTTTTGATTATTCTGTTTAAAGCTTCTATGTCACCTAATGCAGATAATAAAATCCCTTCTATTCCTTTATCCTCAAGCTTATAAATAAAATCTAATACAACATTCTCATCAAAAACTGGCTGTGATAACGAATCAGCTAAAGTCTTGTTTTTTTCTGTCTTTATTATAATGTAAGGAATTAATTTAGAAGTATTAATGCCTTCCAACTGATCTTCACTTTCTAATCGTAATACCAAGAAGAAGTCAGCTGGCTCGAAGTTAAGTCTCTTCAAAATCTCACTCTTTTCCTTTCTAAAGCTTATCATTAAACCTGCCTTCAAATCTTTATTGTACTTTTTTGATAGTAAGAGAGCTTGTTCCGAAGTTAAATAACCTATTTCCTTTCCTATTTTAGGTTTATCCCCTCTAGTAAATGCTATCTCGAAATCAACTAATTTAGACGTTAAAGATAAAGAAGCAATAAATAACTCATTGACGTCTAAAAGTCTCTGGTTAACTATTATTCTCTTATCTCCATACCTACTTCTAATGAGCGTTGCAACTACAGAAGGTAAAGGAGATGGAAATCCTAATGGTGAATCTGGTATATCAAATCCGTCAAAGCTTTCTAGCTCCTTAATTTCTCTCTCTATCTTTTCTATCTTAGTCTTCGGATGTAATTCGACCAGAATTTCCATCATTAACTTAAAAGGATAAAAGTATTATAAAGCATTATGAAATGCAGTAAGTGTAATAATAAGGCTATTATAAAAATCCCTTATTCTAATCTGGCATTATGTAAAGATCACTTTATTGAGTGGTTTGAAAGAAGATTTGAGAGGATAGTTGATAAGTATAAGATGTTTGAAAACTCAAAGAAAATAGCTGTAGCAGTTTCTGGGGGAAAAGATAGTACGACTTTGCTTCATTTAATGAAGAAGCTGAGTGAAAAGAAGGGGTTTGAAATAATCGGTATAAACATTGATTTAGGTATAGATATGGGTAAACAATATTCCTCAAAGAGTACAGAGTTTGCTTTAAAGAATTTCGAAATGTTAGGTGTTAAATACAGAATTGTAAGGATAAAAGAGAGGTATGGGTTTACAATTGATGACGCAAAGCATAAGATAAAAAGACCCGTATGCAGTACTTGTGGATTAGTAAAAAGGTATACTCTAACAGAAATTGCAGAAGAAGAAGGAGCAGATACGATAGTGACTGGCCATAATTTAAATGATATGGCACAATTTATAATGGCTGGATATTTTAATGGTGATGTAAGAGATTTAGCAAGACTAGATATCATAACTCCACCAGAAAAGGGATATAAAGTAACGAAAGTTAAACCACTCTTCCTAATTTATGAGAAAGAAATTTTAACTTATGCCTTAGTAAAAGGAATTCCGTTCCTATATGATTCATGCCCTCATACATTCAGAGTTGGTGGTGCTACTCAAGATACCATAAGGAGAAAATTAGAAGAGCTCGAAGAGGCAATACCAGGTTATATGTTAATGTTAGTAGAGAATTTCATAAATAAAATTCAACCAGCTTTAAAGGAGAAGTATATAAAAGAGGAAGAAATAGGCCATTGTAAGATTTGCGGTAGGCCCACAACTAAGGATAGAGAAATCTGCTCATTTTGTGCAGTAAGGTTAAAAATGACTGGACAGACAATTAATATAAAATGAAAGTTAAAATATTTTTACATTATCCCGATGATACACCTGCTGGTTATGTTATATTTGACGGAAAAACATCAAAGGTTTACGATGAAAATGGTAATTTTCTTTTTGAAGTAGAAGGCATTTTCCCTCCAAAACCGAGGAAAATAAACTATGAATGGATTGATAAAGTGTTGGATGAAGGGCTAGAAGATGCTAGAAAAAGATTTATTCTCTACGTTGGAAGTAGGTATCTTGTAAACATTAAAGGATTATCTGAGGATGAAGCTATAAAAAGGTTAGAGGAGTTTTACTATAAAAAAGGTGGTGGAAAGATTTACGAATCTTGGCTAAAGTCTGTCTTAAGAGGTGTAAAAAATAAGGGTTTGAAACCATGGAGTCTAAAAAGAATTCAAGAAAAAGATAAAGAAATGTATTCTCTCATTTCCAAAGTTTTAAATAAACAAACTTAAATTTATGAATTCTAAATAGACTTTATGACTTCTAAGAAGTGGAGTGCAACTACTTGGTTTGTAACTGTAGGCCCACTAGTTGTATTTCTGGTAATTACGATATGGGTTGCTGAACAATTAGAAAAATTTCCAGGATGGCAATTAGTGCCATATATTGCTGTTCCTATGGCTGTAGTTTTCCTAATAATAGGGGCAGTATTTAGACACAAATGGGGTAAATTTATCTTTGGCTAATCAGCGCATGAATGGTTCCTCATCAATCAGATGTCCCAGTGTTTTCGTCATCTGATTTTTTAGCTAATTCCTAAGTTTTTAATTTATCTACTATCTCATCTACTATTCTCTCTTCTCCCAAAATTGTTAAATCATCAGTTTTTTCATCGTAATACTTGTTTATAATTTTTATTATAGACTCAATTTTCTCTGAAGTCATTTCAATAACTTGTCCACCTTCTAATTTATCAGTCTCAAAGACAGTTATACTCATATTCTTGTACACCAAAATCTTGAACGTCGAAATTACCTTTCCATCTTCAACTTTTTTATATATATTAACTGTAGCTAAAGGTTCTGCCATTGAATGCCTTGTATACTCAACATATTTAAGCATAAATTAATTTACTCGATTTCATTAAAAACCTTATGGACTATTTACAAGACCTCTTTGAATTCCTCAAAATAGACACTACATCAGCTAAAGGAAAAGGTGAAGAAGGTGCTAAATTCATTGTTGATTATATGAAAAATCATGGGATTGAAGCTGAATTAATAAGACATAAGGCAAGGAATCCTTACATTTATGGAGAAATCAATGTTGGTGCAAAAAAGACGTTACTAATCTACAACCATTACGATGTACAACCAGTTGAGCCATTAGATAAATGGAATACGGACCCATTTACACCAACAATAAAGGAAGGGAAAATTTTCGCTAGAGGTGTAGGCGATGATAAAGGTACATTAATGGCTAGGTTACAGGCCATTATAGAGTTGATGAAAGAGGGAAAATTACATGTAAATATAAAGTTTCTATATGAGGGTGAAGAAGAAATAGGAAGTCCTAACATGGAAGAATTCCTTAAAGATTACTCTGAAAAATTAAAAGCAGATTATGTTCTTTGGGAAGGATCCGGTAAAGCTCCTAATAATGCTCCACAGATAGTCTTAGGAGTAAAGGGATTACTTTATGTAGAATTAAGAAAAAGAACAAGTAAAGATCTTCATTCTATGTATGCTCCTATTGCCCAAAATCCGGCTTGGGATTTAGTTTACTTATTAAGATCTTTAAGAACTGAAGATGGCAAAGTATTAGTTCCGCACTTCTATGATAAAGTCAAATGGTTAAGTGAAGAAGAGAAAAAATATTTAAATATCGACAAGAAATACCTAGAAGACGCAATAGGACAAAATATAAAGGACATGGATGCTATGATAAAATTAGTATCTAATCCAACGTGTAATATAGACGGAATTTATGCCGGTTATACTGGAGAAGGCTCTAAAACTGTTATCTCATCATATTCTTTCGTAAAAATTGACTTTAGACTTGTGCCTGACCAAGACCCAGATGAAATACTGAGATACTTAGAAGAATATATATCGCCATATAACGTAGAACTCATAGTACATGGGAAAGTAAGACCATACAGAACTTCAATTAACAGTGAAATAGCGAGAGCATTAATTGTGTCAGCAAAGAATGTCTATGGCCAAGATCCGATTGTTTTGCCAAATAGTCCAGGTACCGGACCAATGGAAATGATAGCTAGGTATTTGAAATTAAACCAAATAGCAGATGGTATAGGAGTTGATTATTATGGTTCTAATATTCACTCATTTAATGAGAATATATACGTTGACGATTATTATAAAGCTATGTCGTGGATGAAAGAATTTCTCAGAGTGATCTAGATGTTGTGGTTAGTACTAACAACTGGAAAGTGTAATTTAACATGTGATTATTGCGGAGGTTCTTTCCCCAGCCATATAGTTCCCTGGGGTGTAAAGTATGATATTCAGAAACTCAAAAATGCAATTGAAAAAGACCAAAATGCTACTGTAATTTTCTACGGTGGAGAACCATTAATGAATCCTAAATTTATAATGCAAGTGATGGATAATATAAAGGCTAAGAGGTGGGGCATACAAACTAATGGTGTTGCTGTAAAACTATTACCAGAAAGATACTGGAAAAAGATGAATGTAGCACTTCTCTCAATCGATGGTAGAGAAGAAATAACTGACAAACACAGAGGTAAGGGAGTTTACAAGGTTGTTGTAAAGCATGCTAAGTACTTAAAAGAATTAGGAGTTGAAACTATAGCAAGAATGGCTGTAACTGAAGACTCAGATATTTATGAAGAGGTTATGCATTTAATTTCTCTTGGAGTATTTGATAAAATACATTGGCAATTAAATGTAATATGGAGTGAGAGATGGAATTTCGAAGAATGGGCTTATAAGTCCTATTTGCCTGGACTGAAAAAACTTATCGACTATTTTATTTCAGAATTGAGGAAAGGAAGGGTTGTTAAGATTGTACCAATATTAGGTGTTTTAAGCGCTCATTTTTTCAAGAAATATAGAGGAGTAGCTTGTGGTGCAGGGTATGATAGTATATCAATATCTACTGATGGTAGAGTACTTTCATGCCCTATAGCGGTTAGGGAAAAGTGGGCTGAATTAGGTACTTTAGATTCATTTAGGCTTCTTGATGAACCTTTACCCGAGGAATGTAGAAGCTGCGAATACAAAGATTATTGTGGAGGAAGATGCCTATACACTATTAAAGAGAAATATTGGGGAGAAGAGGGATTTAAGATTGTTGATGAAGTTACTAAGGAATATCTAAAGAGTGTTTTATCTTTAGTACCAGAAATTACAGAGCTTGTAAAACAAGGTGTTATTAAGTTGAGCGATTTATACTATGATCCCACAGAGGATTCTACCGAGGTTATACCTTAATATATCTGTTTTTATTAGAGTTATGTATGAGTCTCGCAAATTTCTTTAATGAGATTGCTTTTAAATGGCAAAAAGAATGGGAAAATAGCAAAGTATATGAGGCTAATCCCGAGACAGACAAACCTAAGAAATTCATTACAGTTGCCTTTCCTTATACAAACAGCCCCTTACATATTGGTCATGGAAGAACTTACATAACTGCAGATATTTATGCAAGGTACTTACGAATGAAAGGTTATAACGTCCTTTTCCCTTTTGCATTCCAATTTACTGGGACACCAATTCTTTCAATTTCTGAATCTGTTAAGAGAGGAGACGAAGAAATAATATCAACTTTTGTAAATATTTATCAAATACCTAAAGAGGAAATTGAAAAATTTTCAGACCCGACATATCTTGCAGAGTATTTCAAAAATAATATGAAGAATACTGCTAAAAAATTAGGATTGGGTATAGATTGGAGAAGAGAATTTACTACAGTTGACCCAATTTTTGAGAAATTTGTGCAGTGGCAGTATAGGAAATTAATGGAATTAGGATATATAAAGAGGGAAGATTCACCAGTAGCTTACTGTCCAAGGGATGAGTTCCCAGTTGGTATGCATGATACAAAAGGAGATGTAGAACCAGAAATAACAGACTTAGACGGAATTTACTTTCCTTCTGGGGATTACTTTTTTATAGCAGCTACTCCAAGACCAGAAACTATATTTGGTGCAGTGGCACTTCTTGTCAACCCTGAAGCAGATTACGTTATTGCCACAGATAGTCTTAATAGGAAAGTGATCATATCAAGACAAGCTTATGATAAGTTAAAATATCAGATAAGCTTCAGAGAGGAAGGAGAGAAGAAAGGAAAAGATCTTGTAGGAATGATAGCTAAAAACCCAGTAACAGAAAAGGAGATAAAAGTATTGCCTAGCAAGTTTGTAGACCCCAGCATAGGCACTGGAGTTGTTATGGCAGTACCTTCACATGAACCCTTACACTATATTGCTTTGACAGAACTTAAAGAGGAATTTGAGTTAATACCCGTTATTAAGACCGATGAATTAGGAGAATTACCTGGAGTAGAAGCAGTAGGATTAGCTCAGACAAGAAATCCAGCTGAGTTAAAAGATTATATTGACACGATCTATAGAATCGAGTATCATAAGGGGATAATGAGAGAAGATCTAGTTGATCTAGTCCCAAATTTTATGAAAGAGTTCGTAAAGGATAAAATTGCTGGAAAGCTCGTTAAAGACGCAAGAGAAAAGACTAGAGAATTACTGGATATGTTAAATTCAAGAATCACTATCTATGAAATTAGTAATGGACCAGTATATTGCAGATGTGGAGCAGAGATTGTGGTTAAAGTTATTAAAGGTCAGTGGTTTATAGATTACTCTAATCCGATTTGGAAGACTTCTGTTCTCAAATCCTTGGATAAAATCAATTTTATTCCTACTGATTCAAAGAAAGAAATGGAAAAGATAATCTTTAATCTTCAACCTAGAGCATTTACAAGATCTAGAGGTTTAGGAGTTAGATTACCTTGGGATGAAAAAGAAATAATTGATAGTCTTAGTGACTCAACAATTTACACCGCATTTTATACAATTGTTCATAAACTCAAATACCCTATCTCACTACTTAGTGACAAGTTCTGGGACTATATTCTACTTGATAGAGGCACAGCTGATGAGATATCTAAAGAATTAGGAATTCCTAAAGAACAGTTAGAAGAAATCAAGAGCGAATTTAAGTATTGGTATCCAGTAGATTCGAGGCATAGCGGAAGAGATTTAATACAAAATCATTTACCATACTATCTATTTCATCATTTTGCTATATTTGGCGAGAAATTTTTACCTAGACAAATTGTTACTAATGGATTCATTAGAGTTGGAGGAAAGAAAATGAGCAAAAGTTTCGGAAACATTTACCCATTAAATAGGGCTATTGACGAATATGGTGTAGAAACTGTTAGAATAGCACTTACTTCTACCTCTTCTATCTCGGATGATATTGAGTTTAACTCAAATATTGCAAAAAGTATTGCAGAACAGTTGAAAAAAATCCATGATCTTATTTCTAAACTGCTTGAAATTGAAGGAGTTAATGAAAGAAGAGACCCAGATGTATGGTTACTTTCAATATTTAGGAGATATATTGAAGATGTAGACAAAGCTTACGAGAACCTAGACTTAAGAACAGTATACATGACTGTCTATTACACAATATACGAAACAATTAAAGATTATATAGAACTTACAAACGCTAAGATAAACAAGGATATTATTAAAAAAGTAATTTCGATTTGGTTAAGATTAATGGCTCCTATAACTCCTCATCTTGCAGAGGAATTGTGGCATAAAATGAGTAACACTTTCGTAGTCAAAGAGAAATTTCCTAGCATAAATGAAGTAGAGTATAATGAGAAGTCATTACTGAAAGTTGAGTATTTAAGAAGTATAATTGAGGATGTAAATAGATTATCATCTGAATTAGGGAAAGAAGCAGAGAAAGTCGTAATTTATGTTAATGACGATAATAATTTAAGAGAATTGCTGAAAAAGGCAATAATTGCAATAAAAGATAGAAAATCATTGAGAGACTTTATGATAGAAAATAATGTCGACGATAAAACAGCAAGGAGAATATATGAGCTAGCTAATGTTCTTCCTAGTACTATAAGAGATCTAATAGTAACAACTGATATTGATGAAGAAGAGGTTATAGTACAAAATATTAATTTCTTAATGAATAAATTGGATTTGAGAGAAATGATAGTGTATTCTTCTACTGATGAAAAAGCACCAAATATTCTTGGTAAAAAGGATTTGGCATTACCATATAAACCGGGAATAGCAATATTATAGGTGATATTATGCAATTAATAGAATCTTTAGATTTGTTTAATAAGATTAAAGATATGTTAGCTTCCGCTGAGAGGGTCGTTACAGTTATGACTAAAGAATTAAGTGATGAGATAGCTGAAATACTTCTTCTAAAAGCTTCTAAAGGTATAAGGGTTAATGTCATCACAAGGGATACTAATTGGGCAGATTGGTTAGAAAGTAAGAAGTCTTCTTACGGCATGGATGAAATACAACATTATCAAAAAGAAATGAATTATAATCTCAAAAAAGAAAGAGAATTAAAAATTTTACAGACAATTTTACCAGTAACAATTATTGGTGTCTCTGTTATAACGGGTTTATTATTATTTTTCAAATTATTTTGGATTCCCATATTACCTGGTGTCATAATTAGCGGGATTCTTATTTATTATTTTAATAGGTTAGTTCATAAATTCGATAATCAAATTGCTGTTCTTAAAACTATGATTAGCCAAAGAGAAACAGAGATAGAAGGAATAAGGCAGGAAATCCTAAAGAATTTAGTTGTAAAAGTAAATAAAAAGGTTGGGTTTACTGTAGTAATCGTAGATGGAAAAGGTATAGTTACACCTTTGAGATTATGTAGTAAAGAAAACCTGCAGGAGCTTACTTTTTTCGAAGAACTAAATGAGGAAAAGATAAAAGAGATTTTTAAAAAGTTAGATAATTCTTCTCAGTGAATCTAAAATCTCTAAACCACTCTTTATCTCCACTTCCATTTCTGGGAATCTATTAGTAGTGAAGTACTCAACAACTTCAGCGTTATTAAGTCCTAAGAAGGGTATTACGCTCCTTAAGGTTCTACCTAATATTGCTGTACCGGCATATATACTTCTCAAGAACTCCATATGAGTCTTAAGCCACTTCCACAGTGCTAAACGAGAATATGGATTATAACTTGCATAAGGTAATATCCTAGCTACATCTTGTCTCTTAATTTCACCAGTTAATGCTAAACTCATCGTATTAACAACTAAATAGGGTTCTCTGAAACTTAAGAGACCATATAATAATCTAGTTTTCTCTTCATCAAACTTTTCACTTCTATACTTATTAAGAAGCTCATCATAAGCATCTTCACCATAAGTTACGGCATATGCAATTGCAACAGCTTCCTTTACATTAGGATCTAAGGTATCGTATTTCTCAAACGCTACAGCGAGTCCACTAGCAAACTTCTCATCAACAAATGCAAAAGTACTTAATAAATAACTGTAGGTCCTTCTTGATAATTCATCCTTTCTCTTCGAAAATCGCTTTACTTGATATGGTAATACCTCATATAATAATTTATACTTATCTCTATTAACTCTCCAGAGATAGTATAACTCACTAACAAGTTCATCCACTACTAAATAATTGTCGTCTTTCATAAATTGTTTTGCTATACTCTCATAAGTTGTGTAATTTACTCTACCAGCTAAGAAGAAGTTAAAGTAGTCGTTAAATAGTCCCCATTTATCTAAATGAGAAAGTTTTGAGTTGAAAACTAGGGATAAATCGTTATAATACACTCTATAGAATCCAGTTCTATCTATGTTTACTTTTATACTCTTTATATCACTTCCAATATCAATACTATCCTTCTCCTTTTCAAGTAAATACGTTATTTTTCTTCCATTTACCTCAAGTGTTAAAGGAACCTTATAGACTGCATTCTTTCCATTTCCTTTTAAATAAAACCTCTCTTGCTCTAAGTTTATCTTACTACCATTAACGGATACATAAACTACAGGATAACCATCCTTAGTTATCCAATCCTTTACTATTTCACTTACTGGTTTTCCAGAACCTTTCTCTAAACTATTCCAAAAATCACTTCCAGTAGCATTACTATATTTGTAAGTATTTAGATAAATTTGAATACCTTTTCTAAAATCTTCATCTCCTAAATAAGCTTCAATCATCCTTAAAATGCTAGCTCCCTTACCATAACTTATATCATCAAATAATTGTTCAATTTCTTCTGGAGAAGTCACATGAGCTTCTATTGGATGGGTTGTAGTTAAGGAATCTCTAAATAGAGCTCCAGAAGTTTCACTATTTATAAAAGTACCCCAGAAATCCCATTCCTTATATAATTCAGCAATAGCTTTATGACTCATAAAGGTCGCAAAACTCTCATTTAACCATAAGTCATCCCACCATTTCATTGTTACTAAATCTCCAAACCATTGGTGGGCTAATTCGTGAGCAACAACAGAAGCTACCCTCATTTTCTGCTGCACTGAAGAAGATTCATCTGCAAGCAGAGCGGTCTCTCTAAAGGTTATTGCTCCCCAATTCTCCATTGCTCCAAAAGCGAATTCTGGGATAGCTATTAGATGCTCTTTGGGTAACTGATATTTTATACCAAAGTAATCTTCATAATACTCAATTACTTTCTTTGCAACATCTAGAGCGAATTTACCTTTACTTATTCTTCCCGGAACTGTAGCAACTATAATATCAACTTCTCCAAGTTTATCCTTAATTTCTTCGAATTTACCAATACCCAAATATAGCAAATATGTTGACATTCTCGGAGTCTCTTGAAAAGTCACAATTTTTTTATCACCTTCCTCCCTTACATCCTCTATAGGCATATTAGATATTACATCTAAATCCTTGTCCACCTTAACACTTAATTTAAATCTAGCTTTGAATGCTGGATGGTCTATACAAGGTATAAATTCCCTAGCATGAACAGATTCAAATTGGGTTGTAATTATATAACTGTGATCATAAGGAGCTTTATAAATACCAACTAAGCCTCTTTCTTTTACTTTTCCTTCGAATTCTATTTCTAAAACTCCATCAAATTTTCCAGTTTGAATGAATATTTGACTGTCAGAAATTTTGAATGGAACACTCTTCCCCTCAGTCTTAACAGAAACTATATTTAGTCCCACGCTATCTAGAACTACTTCATTATCAGTGCTTAAATATATCTTCTCATATCCCTTATATATCAAATTCTTAAAATCAAAATCAAGGAAGATTTCGTATTTATCTATAGAGACCATATTCAATATGAAAAATATATACCTATAAATCTACCCTTTAGTGATGATAATAAAAATAAACGTCAATCAGAGTGAAAAAGTATTAGATATTACAAATGCAAAGAAAATTATAATATCAGAAAAGGGAGAAAATAAATATTATACAGTAAGATTACTATATTATTTAATGAAAAGTATCTATAATATACCTAGACTATATGGATATCTAAAAGGAGATCCCATAGAGAGCTGGAGGCAGAATTTTGAGAAATATTTTCTTCAGCTTTTAAAGTCTGATTTAGAAATTTCATCAACATTTTTTAAGGGTGATTTTGAGATAGATCAACCAAGTATTAACATTTCTGGTAAGATTGATAACCTCAATATTTCTGTAAAAGTTATTCTAAAAGAAAAACCTATAAACATATCTCAAGGTATACAAGGTAATTTTCAAGTTGACTCATTCTATTTTTCTAAATTAGAAAGAATAAAACCGTATATAATTCCTTCTTCTAGAGCTGGCTTGCTCTACGCCTTCTCTAAATTCCTTGTGTATCAATATGAGGGAGCACCAGGAATTCCGAAAGCCTTTGGAATTGCTGCAGAATTTATTAACTCAATGCTTTTGCCTCAAGGTTTTACCGACGAAATAAATAATCATAAAATATGGGTTAATCAAGAAAATAATTATGTATATGTTGACGATAACATACTCTATAACGCTACATCAGACGTGTTAAGCCTTTTATCACTAAAACTCTTTTTAACTAGAGGTACGGAAAAAGAATTGTTAATGATAGAAGATCCTGAAGCGCATTTAGATGAGGAAGAAAAAGAATTAGTGAAAAAATGGATAAATGAAACAAAAAGTAAAATAATTATAGTATCTAACGAGAAAAATTGGTGATGAGGTCAGAACCCACGGATCTTATGAAGACCTTTGACTTAACTGACCTTTAACCTTATCGTATAACTCTTTTGTCTCTTTATCTTCTATTCCAATTTTTTCAGCTACCCTTAATGTTTCCTTTATTATGGGTATATAATCTCCAGCTCTAAACTCGGACTGAAAAGAGGCAAAAGCTAAAGCATAAGCTAAAACATCTTTTCCACTCTTCTCTTGTGCAAAAGCTACTATAGCCTTTATAACGTTTTCCCATACCCTAGCGGCAATAGTTCCATCATTCTTATTAAGCATCTCTAAGCTTAAGGATAAAGCATTTTTTATGTATTGCTCTGATAGTCTCATTAATAAAATCCTAGTGCCATCAAGGTTAAATATTCATCTAAATCTATTTCTCTGTATATCATTTCTGATCAACATAGTACTTATCCCCGTATTATTTTAACCTTAGCCATATAATGTAATAGACATTTGTCTATTCTAAGTTTTTAACTTATGATGACATATTATATTACGTGACAGAATATCCATACTTTGATCTAAATACAGCTAGACAATTACTACCATGGCTTAGAAATAAACTTTCAGAAATGAAAAAAATTAAATATCTTACTGAAGAGGCATTAATGAAAGGAGATAAAGAAGCACTAATTCAGTATACTATTCAGATTGACAGAATTGTAAAAGAAATAACACAAAAAGGGATTATTATTAGAGATCCAGATATGGGATTAGTAGACTTCCCTGCAGTAATTAATAATAGGCCAGCGTACCTTTGCTGGAAAATTGATGAAAAAGACATTGAATTCTGGCATTACGCAGAAGAAGGATTTAGAGGTAGAAAGAAAATTAATGGAAAAGAAGATATCCTAGCCCTTACTTAACTTTAACTAAGTTAGCCTTCTTGTATACCTCAAGAACAGCTGCATAATCAGATTCTGAATATCCTAAAGCTTCAGCAAAACGATAAAGCTGAAGTGCTAAAGATGATAACGGATTAACAACGTGCAAATTCTGCGTTTCCTTGGTTATAATTTCTAAGTCTTTTCTCATATGTTTAGTTGCAAATTGAGTTGAATAATCTGAGTTCATCATCTTTGGAACTTTTAACTCTGAGGTTGGAGATTTAGCACTACCATATAATGCTAAAACTTTATGAACATCCTCTGGTTTCAATCCAGCAGAAATTCCAAAATTATAAGCCTCAGCTAAAGCTGCTACATATACACCAACCATAAGATTATTAACTAACTTTGCATAAAGACCCATCCCATTCTTACCCATGTAAATTATCGTGGAAGCTGTTTCCTTCAAAATTTCCGTAACAGTATTTACATGAGATTCTGGCCCGCCTAGTAATACAGTCAATTTCTTCTGTTCTGCAAATATTGAAGTACCAATTACTGGGGCATCATACATCATACCACCATTCTTCATTATTTCATTAGCAATACTAATTGAAGTTGAAGGAGATATTGTAGACATGTCAACAATTATTTTATCTTTAGCATAAGGGGATAAAGGCAATAGGAATGAAGAAACTGCACTATCGTCAGCTAACATTGTTATTAACAAATCTACAGATTTAATTAACTCTTTAGGGTCAGTTACGTATTTAACACCATATTCCTTACTAAACTGTTCCGCCCTACTAACAGTTCTGTTATATACTACATCTAGTTTACCAGCCTTTACTAAGTTTGCACCTATCCTATACCCCATAACACCTAAACCAGCTAAGCCAACACGCATAATAAGGAGGTAGTAAAAATAAAAAATAAAGTTTGTTATCAAACATTCTACTCTTTTATTTTAAATTGCTTCAATACATTGTCCCTTCTTATTAATTTCATTACGTCTTTAGGTGCATATACTGTACCATTACCTTTACCCTTAACATAACCTACAATTTCTGGCTTTTCACCAACCTTAATCAGATCCTCCATTATATCATCAGCAATTCTCTTATCTGCAAACATTACAATAGCACCATTAGTTCCTATAGTAGAATTCGGTATTATGAAATTCTCTGTTGCAAATTCACATATATCTCTATCGATAACCGGAATATCATTTAATTCAACATCAACCTTAGCCTTTTCAGCAAATTCCTTTATAACAAATATTCCGGGACCAGTAACATCAGTTGTCATAGCTATATGCGATTTCTCATCAAAAGACTTACCGAATTCTGGTAAATAAGAGTAAATAACCTTAGCGACGTGGATATTTGGCCTTCTCATTATTTCTAATGCTTCACTTTTAACTTTCTCTATTCTAGAGAAAGATATTCCTCTACTCTCCATCATTTCAATAAGTTCTGGTACAGCCAACGACCATAGGTGAACATTTATCGGTGTCAATTCACCGAAGAACCTAGTGGTTATAATTACCATGTTCTCATTAACTTTATCATAAAAAGTTGGAAGTTCATGATCACTCTTACCTACTACTGTAGCACCCATCATTAAAGTTCCAACAGATGGCTGAATATCATTTCTCAAGTTCATATTATATTTCTTAACGTAATTTTCATAGTTAGATAGTAACTTCTTTTTTAATTCACTGTTTGGTGCGTCTACGACAGGCACGACGGTTAACTCTTGAAAGACTCCTTTTGTAAATAAATCATTAAGAGAGTTAGATATAGCAACGTCAACTTGAACTTGAGAACCAGGATTATCTAGTGGGTCGACTATTTGTATAGTATCATTGTTTGCAACTGTATAAGATTTTTCTTCTCTTCCCTCTAATCTAAATAAATCTAAGACTGCAACCTCTCCATCTTTCTTTGTAGTGACAATTGAATGACCTTTTCCTATAGTTAATTTCCTACTAGTTTTAATCGAAGTATAAACCCTAACTAGAAACTCTGAAAATGCGTCTGGGTTACCAGCAGTCTCCTGATTAACTTGAATAAGAGTTATAGCTCTGTCTGCATCAAATTCTCCACCATTAATTAGCCTTTTCATTTCCATTTTCTCTCTACTGACAAAGATATCAGCATCTTCTCTAGGTAATATAGTAATATTTCTTTCCTCAAGAATTTTCTTTATTTTCTCTAATGCTGGGTATACAGTATCTATCAAATCAACTTTGACAGCACAACCAGTTGCAAGAGACAAAGGATTTAAACCCATACTTTTGTAAACTTCTAAATTCTCTTTAAATTTCGTAAATATATCCATATTTGAATGCACCAAAAAAAGATATAAAAAAGATCACTTTAAAACTTTTCTACGATAAATTTATTTTGTAGTTTTTCCCCAAAATTTTTAAAATTGTTAAGAAAATACCAAAGCCACGTTGAATATCTTCATCCCTAAATGCTGCAACTAATCCCCCTAAAGTAATCTTTGGGGGATTTGATAGAAGTTTCTGAGCTTCTGGAGACGTTAGCGAAGACACCATGTTATAAAATACTGGATTCATCGCATGATTGAGAAATTCTATACCTCTAGGTAAGAAATCTAGCGTAAGTGATAATGTTGTTGTTATATTTGCTACAGCTTCATCATTTAACATATCTTTCAAAGTCTTTAGAAAATATGTTGCATCAAATACTGCATCTAAAGCACCACTAGACTTTAATTCTTTCATTTTATCTAAAATTTCACTAGCCACATCCATATTTTTAATTACTTTCATAACATGATCATAGTTTTCATACACAGCGGAAGATAATTCAAGTAAGCCGGATATTGAAGTAGCTAGGTTACTTATCGCCTCATCATTCAACATATCACGCAAAGTCTTTAACATATAAGCTGAATCAGTTAACGCATTCAGTGCCCCTGAATCGTTTAATTCTTTAACCTTTAGTATAAGATCATTCACGACTCCTATATGTCTTATAGTTTCGCTAATTTTATCATAATTTTGTAAGAATACTGATGAAAACTCTAAAATGCCAGAAAGAGAATCAGATAAATTACTTATTGCCTCATCATTCAACATATCACGCAAAGTCTTTAGTCCATATAATGCGTCAATTGCAGCATTTAATGCACCGGTCTCTTTAAGTTGATGAAGAGTATGAAGTAACTCGTCCATTAAGTCTAGATGCTTCACAAATTCAGCAAATTTATTGCCATTTTCTGATATAATTTCAGATAATTCCATTAGTCCTCCTAACATATCTGCTACATTTTCAATAGCATCATCAGTTAGCATATCCCTTACAACTTTAGCTGAATATGAAAGATTAACTAATGCATCTAATGCACCAGACTCTTTAAGTTGTGATACAGTTTTTAGTGTCTCATTTAATGTCGGAAGTTGATCTAGGATTTCCGTTAATTCTTCTATCTTTTTATTATCAAGCTTCTCTACTAGTTTCTCTAAATTAAGCTCTTGCATTTAATCACCAAATTGAAAGCAATTGACCTCCTTCTAAATCCATTTGAAAACTTGTAATTCCTACAATATCATCAACTACATCATCATAATTACCTTTCTCTAAACCGAAAAGTTTAGATGCATAAGAGCATGCATAGATTTTAAGTTTCCCAGTTTTCTTAGCTTTTCTATAGTAAGACAGAACATCCTCTTTGCTCTCTTTTACTTTTTTTGAGGCCTCATCAGTAACTTTAAAATCTGGGTTTTCCTTAAGGAAAGCTTTAACACCATCCATGGTAGCAAAAACTATTACTTCGTCTCCCATTGATGTTGATATTACAGCCCACATTCCAGCATATAGGACTTTTGAAAGTTCATTAGTACCTAAAACAATCCCTACTTTGGCCATTTCACACCACAGCTTTAGCCGTTACAGTCCAGTATAATTTATTATACCCTATTTTACCCCACCAATGTACATATGAAGGTGGTGGTGGATTCTCGTTCATTGTATAACTAAATCTAATGTATGTTGCTGTATCTGTACCAGTAGCTATATAACATAATACATCTCCTCCATAGTGCTTTACACCCATGTTTCCTTTAATATCATTAGCTATGTTATGAGCAACAATATAAGATTCAAAATCAGCTGTAGATCCCGCCTTTGACACTGGTAAATCTGTTGCATCACCCATTACATATACATTGCTTTGATCTTTCATTCTTAGCGTGAATTTATCAGTTGGTACCCATCTTCTTCTGTCACCAATTCCGGAGTCTTCAATAACTTTAGCACCCATGTTTGGAGGTACACCTAATAATAGGTCGAACTTAATTTTACCACCTTCTTGTGATTCAATAATTTTCTCATTAGGATCTACTTTAGTAACATTAAATGGCGAATGAACTTCTATGCCCCTTTCCTCAAATAATTTTAACATAAACTTGTTTGTTATAGGTCTACCAAATACTCCTTGAGTCGGATAAGTGTATATTATTTTTGTCTTATCCCTAATTCCCCTCTTTCTTAAATAATCATCAAGTATTAACGTCATTTCTAATGGTGCAACTGGACATCTATGAGGCAACTTAGCTACATTAACT